>JBBRVB010000420.1:0-3814 GCA_038247275.1 Chroococcales cyanobacterium | reverse complement strand
GCAGTCACACAGGCACCGCCGCGCAAGACCATTTGATTGCACATGAATTTACCATTATATTCACCGATCGCACCTGCGGCAATCTGAAAGCCAGGGTAGGGTAAATAAGCACTTTGCGTCCATTCCCAGACATCGCCAAAAAATTGATGATGGGGATTATTTATCGGAGCGGGATGCAAAAGATCGCTGTCTAAAAAGTTACCAACTTGGGGAGTATTTATAGTTGCAACTTCCCATTCTGCTTCAGTTGGCAGTCGCTGACCTTTCCAGGTTGCATAGGCATCAGCCTCGTAGAAACTTACATGACAAACTGGTTCATTTAAGTCTAGTTTTTTGAATCCGCCGAGTGTCATTACCCACCACTGGCGACGCTCCAATCCAGTTAGTCCGCTGACGATTAGCTCCCAATACAATGGTGCTTGCCATTGCTGAGTTTGCACGATTGCCCAGCCTTCTGCTAGCCAATACTGGGACTTTTGATAACCGCCAGCTTGGATAAATTCTAAATATTCACCATTAGTAACCAGTCGATTGGCTAATTGATAATCTTGGAGATATGTCTGGTGACGCGGGGATTCATTATCAAAGGCAAATTCATCACCTTGATGACCGATACTATACAATCCACCAGGATATTTTAACCACTCAAAAGCGATTTCTGTCGGTGTGGGCTGCGGTGGCAAATTGTGGCGATAGATCGGATGCAGAGGGTTGGTGGCGAGGATATGCTTGAGATCCATCAAGAGTAATTCTTGATGTTGTTGCTCGTGGTGGAGTCCTAATGTGATGAGCTGTGCTAATTCGGGCTGCTCGGATGTAGATAACAACTCCAGCATCGATCGATCGACGTGTTCGCGATACCGATAAACTTCCGATACTGTCGGACGTGAGAGTAGTCCCCGCTGGTGGCGAGGATGACGCGCACCGACAGCTTCATAATACGAATTGAATAAGTAGCCAAATTGGGGATGAAAGACTGTGTAACCTGGTAAATGGGGTAATAGCACAAAGGTTTCAAAAAACCAGGTAGTGTGTGCTAAATGCCATTTTGGTGGACTCACGTCTGGCATACTTTGAATTGTATAATCTTCGATGGCTAGCGGTTGACAAATGCGTTCGCTCGTGTGGCGAATTTGTTGATATCGCGCTGCAAGTGATAAGGGGACTTCGGTACCATTGGTGCGCGGATCGATCGATTGGGGTTGGGATTGATTGGCGGAAATAGCAAACATATATTTTTGAAATAAGCAGTGTCGATGATTAATTTGGTGAGAATGAATCGCTCTAGATTTGGCAAGTATCTGCCCGGATAAATCTATGAAGATTAACAGTGAAAGCTGGTAATGGAACTAAACTCGATCGCCTGCCGTCCCGGACAGCAAAAGCGATTTGGCTATATAGAGATAGTTAACTATTATGCAAAAATTAACTGGCTAATTAGATAACTTAGCTACCAACACTGCGACTCACTATGGCTCACTGTCCATACAGCAGGCGATCGCGCAAGTTGGCGGTCACTCAAGACAATCTGTCAACTATCGACTCTTAAATTATGCCCAAAATTAGTTTGTTTTCTAATCGTATTGTGACACTTTTGGGATTGTTTTTGGTGCCGATCGCGGTCACAATCTCCATCAATATCCGGTCGGTAGCCACCCCCGTACCGACGTTGGCGCAGCCGCCCGGAACGGGAATCGCCCAAAGAATTACCTCCCCCGGTTTAACCAAACCACTCCCGCCGTCAAGCCCCAGCGAACCCCAAGTAATCATCCCCGTGCCAGCCCCGAGGAATCCGCTCCCGAGCGGCAGCAGCCCCACGGCACCGCTACCGCCCACTGCGAGTCCGTCACAGGTGCCAACAAATCATACCAATCGGGCACTATCACCAGACGAACGGGACAAAATTGCCGCCTATCTTCGCAGTCGCAACTTGAGTAGTAGTTCTAGTGTAACTCCCACCACTGACACTCGGTTTATTTTACACGACACCTCACTCCTCATGGCTCCCAGCATACTCGATCGCGAAAGTCAACTCGGTCGCGGGCCACTAGGGTTGGGGGTCAATGCCTTTTTACCGCGCCAAAACGCCACCGTGCTCGCCCGTCCCGATTTCTACGAACCCCGCCGACCGACGACTACTGAGTTTGAGAAAGCTAGTGACATTTTAGTCAGGCCAGCGCGGGAACGGTTACTCAGACAAGTATGGCGGGCGACTAATGAAACTGCCCGTCGTGAGGCTCTCGATACCGCCCTCGCCAATCTCGGCTTGAATTCGAGCGAAATTGCCTCAGAACAAAAAGAAGCCAGCGGCAAACTAGCCGCCGCCAGTGGGCGAATTTATACGACCGCTACTTGGTCGGTAGAATCGATTTGTACCCGCTACAATAGCGGCGATCGGTCAATAGTCAATCCCGGTCAATCAGCCAGCCTGAGCAGTGCCTGTGCGCCGCTGACCAACTATTTTAGTATCCGCAACAGCCGCATCAAATCGAGCGTCGCTGCCGAAATCATTCAAGTTGGTGCCCGTTCCGAACGTGGTAATCAAAATACCTGTAGTGCCAGAAACCCCAATATGGCCACCTTCCCGACACCACCCTACTCAGACAATCAGTATGGTTCTGCCCTGAGTCTATACCTCCGCGCAGCTCTAGCTGCTGGCAAATTCCCGCAGCTCACTACTCACTTTGCCCTCGATACCTTCGACCCTAAAGGACACTGCGATCCACGCTGTTTTAACCTCAACAAACTCTACAATTCGATCGCCTCCACAATGGGACACGCTCAGGGTAGTAGTTATGGGCTGACACCCAGCTACGGCACTCGATCGGGTATCAATAATATCTGGTGGAACAATCGCATCTGTCACGGTGCGGCACCATCCTCGTTTCCATCCAATTAGGTTCCCCAATGCAGGAGAATCTCCGACCAAGCTACGGTAAAATCTTGGCAGCGATATTAGACAGAATATGGACCCCCAATTAATTGTAAATGGCATTGCCCTTGGTAGTATTATTGCCCTGGGCGCAGTTGGCTTGACTTTGACTTATGGCATTTTGCGCCTGTCAAACTTTGCTCATGGGGATTTGATGACTTTGGGGGCATTTGTTGCCTGGATGCTGAATGTGAGTCCGATTCCAGTGTTAAATAATATCTGGGTATCGATGCTAGTGGGAATTGTGGCGACCGTAGGAGTCGCGCTGCTAGCCGAAGCCGTCTTGTGGAAGCGAATGCGGCGGGTACGGGCAACATCCACCACGCTGGTAATTATTTCAATTGGGTTGGCATTATTTCTGCGAAATGGGATTTTGCTAATCTGGGGTAGCGATGCCAAACGGTATAATTTGCCAGTAAGTGAAGCGATCGATCTATTTGGGATCAAGATTAAGTTCTATAATTTAGTCGTACTTGGTTTGGCAATCGTCGCGATCGCGGGGCTACATTTTTTACTCCAAAATACCAAAATTGGTAAAGCCATGCGGGCGGTAGCCGATGATATCGATCTGGCGCGGGTGACGGGAATTAATGTCGAACAAGTTGTCTTGTGGACGTGGATTATTGCTGCAAGTCTGACCGGATTGGGTGGACAAATGTATGGGTTAGTAACTAATGTGCGTCCCGATATGGGTTGGTTTCTGATCATGCCGATGTTTGCAGCGGTGACATTAGGCGGGATTGGCAATCCTTATGGCGCGATTGCTGGCGCATTTATTATCGGCATCGCTCAGGAAGTTTCTGTCCCGATTGTTGGCTCTCAATATAAACTCGCGATCGCACTCATATTAATGGTCTTAACTTTACTCTTCCGTCCCCAAGG
>JBBRVB010000419.1:0-3815 GCA_038247275.1 Chroococcales cyanobacterium | reverse complement strand
CAAAGAAGCAATCCAGAAAGCACTGAAAAATTGCCGGAATATCGACGAGCAAATCGTTCACGCTCAAGAAACCCGCCGGATTCTCGATCGATTGGTAGGCTATACACTTTCGCCGTTATTGTGGCGGAAGATTGCTGGTGGCTTGTCAGCGGGACGCGTTCAGTCGGTAGCAGTCAGATTATTAGTAATCAAGGAACGCCAACGACGGGCGTTTAAATCTGCTCAGTATTGGGATCTCAAAGCACTGCTCTCACATCACAACGCTGACTTTGACTCCAGACTGATAACTGTCGATGGCGCGAAAGTTGCCACAGGTGCAGATTTCGATCCGAACACCGGAAATCTCTTAGCCGGGAAAAAAGTCAAAATTCTCAATGGGGTAGAAGCCCAAGCTTTAGTTGAGAACCTTAAGGGCAAAACCTGGACGGTAACCGGACTCGAAGAAAAACCCGTCACCCGCAAACCCTCACCCCCATTTACCACTTCCACCCTCCAACAAGAAGCCAACCGTAAACTGCGCCTATCCGCGCGGGAAACCATGCGGGTGGCTCAAAGCCTGTACGAGCAAGGTTATATCACTTACATGCGGACGGATTCTGTGAGTTTGTCCGCACAAGCGATCGAAGCTGCTCGATCGTGTGTACTAGAGAAATACGGGCAAGAATATCTCAGCCCCAAACCCCGTCAATATAGTACCAAATCTAAAGGTGCTCAAGAAGCCCACGAAGCAATTCGTCCGGCGGGGAGTAGCTTTCGCACGCCCAGAGAAACTGGACTCGCCGCTAAAGAATTGAGCCTCTACGATTTAGTGTGGAAACGAACGGTTGCGTCTCAAATGGCAGATGCCCGCCAAACCCAACTCAGCGTCGATTTGCAGGTCGAGAACGCTGGATTTCGGTCATCTGGTAAGCGGATCGATTTCCCTGGCTACCTGAGAGCGTATGTCGAAGGCTCAGACGATCCTAATGCGGCGATCGAAGACCAAGAAATCATTCTCCCTGCCCTAGTCAAAGGCGATAAACCAGATTGTAAAAAACTCAACGCGATCGACCACGAAACCCAACCACCTGCCCGTTATACGGAAGCATCCTTAGTCAAGATGCTCGAAAGTGAAGGGATCGGTCGCCCGAGTACCTATGCCAGCATCATCGGCACGATTATCGATCGCGGGTACGCTCAACTCCAAAGCAATGCCCTAGTCCCCAGTTTCACCGCCTTTGCCGTCACAGCTCTACTCGAAAAGAACTTCCCCGATCTTGTCGATCCGAGTTTCACCGCGAGAATGGAACAAACCCTCGATGATATCTCCACCGGGACAACCCAATGGCTACCCTATCTAGAGAAATTTTACCTGGGTGACAAAGGGCTAGAAAACCAAGTCAAACTCGGTTTTACAGATATCGATGCTACCCTCGCTCGGACGATCGATCTCGAAAATCTTGATGTCAAAGTCCGCATTGGTAAATTTGGGGCATTTATCGAAACCGAATCTGGCAACGCCTCCATTCCCAAAGATCTCACTCCCGCCGATCTCGCCCCCGAAACAGTTGAGATGTTGCTCAAACAAAAGAGCAGCACCCCCGATACCCTGGGCAATCACCCCGAAACTGGGGAGCCGATCTATCCCAAACTCGGCCCTTTCGGCCCTTATGTTCAGCTTGGTGACAAAGTAGAAGACAGCAAGAAAAAACCCAAACAATCATCCTTGCCCAAAGGGATGAAACTTGAAGATGTCACCCTCGAAATCGCTGTCGAACTCCTCAAACTTCCCCGCAGCCTGGGCGTTCATCCCGATGGTGGCAAACTCCAAACCAACCTCGGCAGATTTGGCCCTTATATCCTCCACGATAAAGGTAAAGACGGCAAAGAGTATCGATCGCTCAAAGCCACCGATGATGTCCTCACCGTCACCCTAGAGCGCGCTCTAGCGATCCTCGCCGAACCCAAAGCCACCCGTGGCGGCAAAAAAGAACCCCTCCGCACGATCGGCAATCATCCCGACGATAATGAACCAGTTGCCATCTTTGCTGGCCCCTATGGTAAATATATCAAGCACGGCAAAATCAACGCGGGTATTCCTGAAGGCGAAACAGTCGAAGGAATTAGCCTAGAGACTGCACTGAGCTTGCTGGTTGCTAAAGGTGGCACAGTTAAAAAAACAACTACCAAAAAGTCAACTACGACCAAGAAAGCTGCCACCACAACTAAAGCCAAAGCTACCACAACTAAAGCCAAAACCACCACAACCAAGAAAGCTACTACAGCTAAAAAAACTACCACCAAATCGAAAACTAGCTAGATAACTGTCAACTGTCAACTATCTAAGCGAGGATGGGTGGTAACCCGACTTCCTTGGGCGTGACTAATTTACCCTCGAAACTCATCGCATATTCGCCGACGGTTCTAGCTTCGGCTACATAACGCCGCAATTCGGCTCGATCGAAATCATTGTCTACGCCACTAAGTAGATAGACAATTAATTTTGCCGCTAGATCGCGCCCAGAGACGAGGATGCGTTTCTTGTTGGGGTCGTATAAGATGCCATACCAGAGGGATTGGGGTAAGTTAATATTACTAAAGCCCCCATCGGCATCATAGCGATCGAGTTTACGGAAAACGTCCGTTTCAGCCATTTGTTTTTTAAAAACCGCCATCCCGACACCTTGAGCGAAAGCAACTTGTCCGACGGGACGAAATAAGATGTGCCCCTCACCGCCACCTGGTTCAAAACTAAAGCGGCGTAATTTGGGTGTATCTTCTGCCTGTAAGCGGCCATAACTGATAAATTGGGATAACCTATCAAACAGCCGACTAAAGGTGGCGATTCCGGCGGCTAGTTCGGCTGACTCTGGACGCAGGGGTACTAAACCTTTTTGTGCTTTGGGCTTCCAGTGCGGGTATTGGTAATGCAGATATTTAGCAGCCATATCTTGCAAGGCTTGAAGAGTTGTCAGCACGGTGGTTTTAGTCGCTACTGTGGCACTGTCCCAATTTACGCGCGGTTTGCGTCCGGGGGTATCTTTTAATAACGGATGATTGACAGCAATATGACGCGCCACGATCGCAAAACCATCATTTTCATCAAGTTGCGCCAATTGTCCTTTACTCAACGCGATCGCCATCAGATTAACATGGACAAAGATCGATCGAATCCTGCGTCGTGCGTCTAATTGGGTCTCACCTTTCACCACCGCTGAGATAAACTCAATCCCGATCGTTTCCTGCGGTAAGCTCTGTAAATAAGCTTCAGATGTGCCTAATTCAGCCAGCGTAATTTTATTACCAACTGGAGTTCGCTCTTTATTATATCGAGGCAATTCACCCGCGCGTAATAACTCCATCAATCCCTGTACACCCATCAATCGATGTTGTCCATCCAGAGCATAAATTCGCACAGATGCGCCAACGTCTAATAAGCCGAAACTGTTATTCCCATCAATGGCTGTAAATATCGCCGCCGACTCAGTTGCTTTCCCACCTCTCCCCCACTCATCCGCATGAATATTATCGATCCAATCTCGATCGATCGTCACTAATACAGGGGGGAATTTGTGAGTAGTTCGCCCTGCTAAATATTGAACTAGAGCAGCCTGTCTGCTCCAGTCGAGGGGACGCTGTTGAATGACTTCGATACTGTCGCTATCGATCGCGATATTCCGATCCTTCGGCTGAAGCTGCTCTGAGAGTAAACTCATCTCTGAAGCATATTTTACGCGATCGGCTAGCCATTGCAGCGTGACTGAGCCAATATACGCCTCACTTCCGCCCATATTAGTACGTTGGACGAGGATTTCGTTGGGCTGGATACTGGGAAT
>JBBRVB010000418.1:0-3823 GCA_038247275.1 Chroococcales cyanobacterium | reverse complement strand
CACCCATTCTCCGGTATTTTTGAGAAAATTTTCCCAATTACTATCCATATCCACCCGCGATCGATTTTTGGTCGGTAGTGCGAACTCCATATTCGCTCAATTTAGCCTAACAGATCTAGCAGAATGTCAACTTGAATTTCATCGATATCCTGCGAACTTAAACAGTTGACAGTTGCGGATGCATATCTCGTTCCGAGCAACTGAGCCGACGTAAACGTCGTCTAATAGGTGAAAGAAACTTTGGTCGAGCATGTTGGGTTTCATTCTTCTGCTTGGTGCGTTTGTCTTGGAAAGGTGCTCCACTTGGGGAAACCCCAAGACCGCACTTTCCGCTCCATCGCCCTAGAGACAAAGGCGGGAACGCATCCGTAACCCAACCTACAGATCCTATCCCCTATCCCCTATTCCCTATCCCCTATCCCCTATCCCCTCCCCCCTTCCCCGTCTCTGTCCTTGGGTAGATGTAAAAAGTCGGGATTTACTTCAAAATTTGTAATGTTATTACTCGTAAATCCACCTAAAAAGTCAAAATCCGAGCTGAGGAGGAAGCATTGACCGTTACCAATTTATCGACACCAATCCACCCACTTCAAGACATCGCCACAAATAGATTGACACCAATCGCCCAATGCCCACTTCACCCGACCGATCTGCACGTCCAACTCGCTGAAACGATCGAGTTTTGCTGTACCAATGCCGCCGCGATCGATTGTAATGGTGCCTTTCCAGCCCGAGAGTTCGAGCTGATTGCCAAGGTGGGGCTGTTGAGTGCGCCGCTGGCGACTCATCTGGGTGGATTGGGACTAGGGATCGATGCCAGTTCGATCCCGCAGTTGCTCGGGATTCTCACTGATATTGGTCGTGCTAATTTAGCCGTCGGGCGGATTTATGAAGGACATGTCAATGCCCTGCAATTAATTCAGACTTTTGGAACTCCCGCCCAGATTGCCACTTATGCCCGCGATGCCCATCAGCACAAGATTTTCGGGGTCTGGAATGCCGAAGCCGCCGATGGTGTCAAAATTTTCCCGATCGGTGATGGCAAATATCGGCTTGAAGGTGCCAAAACCTTTGCCACTGGCTGTGGATATGTGAATAGACCATTTGTGAATGGTGCTTTGCCAGATGGGACGTGGCAAATGTGCATCGTTTCAATGGAGCGGGTCGCTACCAATATCGATCCGAACTGGTGGCAACCGGCGGGAATGCGGGCGACGGCTAGTTTTAAAGTCGATTTTACCGATATTATCCTCGATGAAAGTGAACTAATTGGCAAACCTGGCGACTACTACCGACAGCCGTGGTTGACCGCTGGAGTGGTGCGATTTGCCGCCGTCCAGCTCGGTGGAGCGGAGGCGTTATTCAATGGTACCCGTCAATTTTTGCAGAGCTTGGGGCGGATTAAAGACCCCTATCAGGAGCAACGGTTGGGTCAGATGGCGATCGCGATCGAGAGTGGTTATCTCTGGTTACAGGGTGCGGCGACACAGCTCGATCGGTATGCGCCCATCTTTGCTGGCGATCCAGATAGTGCAAACCCCGCCGCCGCTTCGCTAGTTGCCTATGCCAGCATGGTTCGCACCGCGATCGAGCACATCTGTATGGACGCAATTCAACTTGCCGAGCGATCGGTCGGAACGCGCGGATTGCTGCCCCCTGAGCCGCTCGAACGCGTCATCCGCGATCTGACGCTCTACCTGCGCCAGCCCGCCTTTGATATCGCACTCGCTACCGTCGGGCAATACGCGCTCCAAAACGTTGTTACCGGTTCACTTTGGCATCATGAAGCAGCTCGATAGCTTGGATACACCACCTCAAGATGAAGACCATCCTGTCCTCACCCTAACTCGATCGCCATCGAGTCAGGGTCACGGATTTAGCCAAGGCGAGACAACTCAAACTCCACACCCGGCGAGTGCCAAGCACGATCTGGCGGTTGACGGCACCTGCCTGTTAGCCAACCCTGAAGCCCTACCCCTGCGGGATCTCGGGGCGATCGATCGGCAGCGAGTAGTCATCGTTGCCCCACATCCCGACGATGAAACCCTCGGCTGTGGTGGCGCGATCGCGTTACTAGTGAGTAAAGGCTATCATGTCAGAGTCCTGGTCATCAGTGACGGTACGGGTTCCCATCCCAATTCGCATGAGTATCCAGCTCCAATCCTCCAAGCGATTCGATCGCAAGAAACGATTTCAGCTCTGGGCATCTTGGGCGTTAAACCCGAGGCGATCGCGTTTTTGCAGCTCAAGGATGGTGCGGTACCGACGATTACCGCGCCTAATTTTCCAACCGCTAGAGCGTTGTGTCGCAACTATTTACAAGTAACTTTGCCCGATACCATTTTTCTGCCGTGGCGATGCGATCCTCATGCCGATCATCGGGCTAGTTGGCAATTGATTCAAGCGGCGATCTTGAGTTTGGGGATTACACCCCAAATTATTGAATATCCGATTTGGGATTGGGATGTAAGACAGCAATCAGTTGTAGATTTGAGCCGAATTGATGGCTGGCGGCTAGATATTCAATCGGTATTATCCCAAAAAACTCAGGCGATCGCGTCCTATCGATCGCAACTCGGTCAACTAATTAATGATGACCCCGATGGCTTCTGTTTGAGTCCAGAAGTTTTGGCTAATTTTACCCGTCCGTGGGAAGTTTATTTTGAGGAAATTAGATGAATTCATCCGATCTTAAATCTCTAGATTCAGACTTTTTTGAAGCTCTTTATCAGCAAAATCCCGATCCGTGGCAGTTTGCGACTAGTGAATATGAAGCGCAGAAATACGCTACAACTATTAATGCTTTACCACGTCCTTTATATCAGTCAGGATTTGAAATCGGCGGTTCGATCGGTATTTTGACCGAAAAATTAGCACAAAGATGTCATTCTTTATTATCGGTAGATATCTCAGATATTCCTCAACGCCAAGCAATCGAGCGTTGTCAGCATCAAGATAATATTAGATTTGAACTGATGTCAGTTCCCAACAGGTTCCCAGATGAATATTTCGATCTAATTGTGATGTCAGAAGTTGGCTATTACTGGTCTTTGCCAGATTTAATTAAGGCACAGCAATTGATTCTAGAGCGATTGCAGTCGCAAGGTCATTTAATTTTAGTCCACTGGACTGTAGATGCTCATGTGTTGCCAATTACTGGCGATTTGGTACACGATACTTTTATCGATCTCGTACCCGATCGGTTACAACATATCAAAAGTTTGACAGAACCACAATATCGTCTCGATTTATTTGAAAAGGTTTAGATTACTCACCTCTTGCATCAAAGCAAAGTTACTAGTTTTTTAGTTGGTAGTGAATAGTGAATAGTGGATAGTGAATAGTGAATAGTGAATAGTGAATAGTGAATAGTGAAGAGTTACCCTTTAGTCAACCGTTAGTTTCAGTCATCAATCGATCGTTTTAATCATTACCGTTTTTAGTTAATAGGTACTGGTATAAGATGTGAGATTATTAAACATCAGTCGCTCCGCAAGGAGAAGGGGTAACAGTCATGACAATTACCGCCCCAACTCAATTTTGGGGCGGTAATTATTTGCAGATATTAATTATTTACCAGCGCAAGCCGCTGTCAACTATCAACTGTCAACTGTCAACTATCAACTATCTACTTGCGATAATCTGGATCGATCCAGCAGCGGGGCAGCTCTTCACCAGAAGCAAATGCTAAATCTTGTTTGGCAAATGATTGAGGATCTTGTTCTTCTTCACCTTCTTGAATTCTTCCTTCAATCTCATTTCTGAGGGGATTAAATAGTACTTCGAGATCTTTTACTTCGACAGTAGTAGCAGAAACTTTATT
>JBBRVB010000417.1:0-3829 GCA_038247275.1 Chroococcales cyanobacterium | reverse complement strand
TGGGCAACATCGACACCATCATCTACATGGCGACAAAGCCCAACATCGGGCATTTTAATGGCTTGGCAAAAACCAACACGATTATTATCCCTGTCTTCAATCGGTTTGAAAATCCCTACAAAACTACCTCTGAATCGGGTAACAATTTCGTCCGGCTCAACGATGAAGGGGAAACCCACCTGAAAAATGCCGATCTGATTCCTGAAGTCGAATTTTTGACTAAACTAGCGCACTACGTCCTCGGCGAAGAGCCAATTAAATGGCGAAAGATGCAAGATCCTCAATACATCCGGCAAATTATCGCCAGTACTATCTCTGGTTACGAGCAAATCGCCACGATCGATGATACCAAGGAAGAATTCACAATCTCCAATCGGATCGTCACCACACCTCACTTCAAAACGCCATCGGGGAAGGCAAACATGTTTACGACCCCATTACCAGATCTTACCCTGCCTACTGCCGCAGATTTTGAGATCGGCGATCGCCCGAATGTAGTATTAGCATTAATGACCGGGCGCAGCTATTCTCAACACAATACCGTCGTCTACAAAATTGGCGATATGTATCGCGGAATGCCCCATCGCAACTGTATTCTGATGAATCGGTTGGATGCTGAAAAAATCGGTTTAGCAGCCCACGATCGCGTGACGGTCAAAGGGGATGCGGGTAAACTGGAACAAGTTGAAGTAATTTACGGCTCGGTGCGCGTAGGTGCCGCGTTGATGTTTTACCCGGAAGTGAATGTAATTTTTACGGCTAAAACGGAGACTCGATCGGGGACACCAGCTTACAAGCGCGTGCCAGTAGTAGTCTACAGCAATAATTAGCATCGATCTGCCAAACCTTGGTTGATACTGACATCTGCACCACCATATTATGATGAGACTAATCTTCTATTTGAGTCAAAAGCATGGGATGGCAAGCGATCGCCGCACTGAGCATTTTTGTGAGTGTAATTGGGATCATCATCATTGAATGGTTACCATTGACGATCGCTGCCATGTTAGGCGCATTGTTACTAGTAGTCTTCAATATTTTGACCCTCGATCGGGCGATCGGTTATATTGCCAGCAGTCACCCCACTCTGGCATTATTTTTTGGGGTGATGGTGATGATTCGGGCACTACAACCCACTCGGATCTTTGAGTATTTAGCCACCCAAATGGTGTTTCTAGCTAGAGGAAAAGGCAGTCGGTTGTTATTTGGCATTGTGGCAATTACCACTCCAATTTGTGCTGTTTTGCCAAATGCCACTACGGTAATGCTCCTCGCCCCCTTAATTCCGCCACTGGCTCAACAAATTGGTGTAGACTTCGTGCCGCTGCTAATCTTGATGGTATTTGTCGCCAATAGTGCCGGATTATTAACTCTCGTCGGCGATCCAGCCACTTTCATTGTCGGTAGTTCGATTAAGATGACATTTACCGATTATCTCCAAACCCTCAGCCTGGGGGGTGTGCTGGCGGTACTCGTCGTGATGGTAACCTTACCATTTTTATTCAAAAAAATCTGGCGGACGGAACTTGCTAATGTGGATCTGTTGATTCCTCCCACGATCGAACATCCTCGCACTCTCATATTAGGCTCGGCAATCGTGCTGCTGGTACTAGTTTTTTTCGTCATCGGCGAAATGCTACCCATCCCAATTTCACCCGCAACCGCAGCACTCTTGGGTGCGGTGCTGTGTCTGCTACTTGCCCATCACAGCAAAATTGATACTGTCAACAATATTCTGCGAGATGTGGATTGGAGCACACTTTTATTCTTTATGAGTATTTTTGTGCTGATTGGGGGATTGCAATCGACAGGTGTAGTCAGCAGTGCTGCGGGGATATTGGCATGGCTGCTAGGTAAAAATATTGCTTTAGGTGCGATCGTGCTACTATTTTCAGTCGGTTTGCTTTCTAGCATAGTGCCAAACATTCCCTTGGTAGTCGCAATGGTGCCGATGCTGAAAGAATATCTGGTTAGTGCTGGACTTGCCGGGGCAGAAATCCTCAGCCCTGAATCTATGCTGTCACTGCCACCAGAGGTGCTACCGCTATTTTATGCGGTGATGTACGGCGCGACGCTGGGCGGTAATGGTACCCTCGTTGGCGCATCTGCCAATATCGTCGCAGCGGGAATTTCGGAGCAGCATGGTAAACCGATCTCGTTCCAACAATTCCTTTATTATGGGTTGCCCACGATGGGATTGCAGCTAGTGGTGTTGGCGGCTTATGTCAGTATTGCCTTTTTACGAACATAGCTCAACGTAAGTTCGGGTTAAGGTGCGTTCTTAGGCAAAGCCCAAGAACGCACCTTTCGCTGTCAACTGTCAACTGTCAACTGTCAACTATCAACGACAGCCCGACAGTATTCCTTCACCCAATTGTGAATCAGTGCATTCACTTGAGTCGGAATTTCATCGTGGGGGCAATGCCCAGCAGCGAGATAGTATTCCTGTAACTGGGGATAGCATTCCCGAAACTTCTCGCCCCGCTTGCGGGCACCGATCCACGGATCGCCCTCACCCCAGAGCATCAGCAATGGACACTGCATTTTACCTAGCAACACATCAACTTTTTCGCCCTGTTGATTGCTAAATACCGAAGCGAATACTTGCGGCGCACCGCGATCGCATGAAGGACGATGAATTTCATCAATTAGTTGCTCTGTGACTGCGCTTTGGTCTACATATACCTTCTTCAGGGTATTCCGAATAAACGTTTTGCGCTGAACGAATTTATACAGCAATGAATTTCCGATCGGGTGACGCAAAAAGCCTGTCAGGAGTTGACTTACAGCTTTTTGAAAGATACTTGGCTCCTTGGGATGAGTGCTATCGGTAAAAGGGCCGGCACTATTAAGTAAAATTAAACCAGCAGCGGATTCTGGGTGCTCGGCGGCGACGCACAAAGCGGTATAGCCACCCAGCGAATTACCGGCAAGTACGACTGGTTGACCGATCACTTCAGTGATAAAATCATGAATCTGAGTCCGCCAGAGATCTGCGCTATACGTCCAATCTGGCTTCGCCGCCCGCCCGAAACCCAAGAGATCGATCGCCCATACCTGAAATTCTTGACTGAGTTCGGAAATATTTTTGCGCCAATGATCCGTCGATGCGCCAAAGCCGTGAATCAGCAGTAATGGGGGACATTGAGCTTTAGCTGTCCCCGCCACCACGTAATAAATTTGCTCTCCACGCCACTGCCAAAATCGACCGGGAATCGGTTGTGTTGAAATTATCGGTGTGGTAGTAGTCATGAGGTAAGTTCGCGATCGGGAGAATTATGCGGCTATAGTTACTAGTTTAGACATTTCATCCAGCCTCAGCAAATCAGACTCTGGTTGCGGCATAATAGATAGAGTTGTCTACTTTTAATAAGAGAGGAAGTGAAAACGTGTCTGTTGAAACAATCGAGAAGCGTTCGACATCTCGTAAGCTCGCGCCCAATTACCGCGTGCTGCTTCACAATGATGATTTTAATAGCATGGAACATGTAGTTCAGGTGTTGGTAACTACGATTCCTAATATGTCTGAAACCAGTGCAATTAGCGTCATGATGGAAGCACATAAAAATGAAATGGCACTAGTAATTGTCTGCAACCAAGAACATGCAGAACACTATTGTGATGTCCTCAAAAGTCATGGTTTGACTAGTACGATCGAGCCAGCAGAGTAATTTGTCCAACCTTAATCAATCGACCGATCGCGACTAAGTTTATAGCAAGTCGCGATCGGTCGATATGATTATATAGCGATCGCTAAGGTCACATCTTGCACCAATACCTATTAACTAATAAGCGGTACTGATTAAACGATCGATTGATGGCTGAAACT
>JBBRVB010000416.1:0-3840 GCA_038247275.1 Chroococcales cyanobacterium | reverse complement strand
GGTAGTACATCTCGGTCTGAATGCGACTATTTTAGCTGGTGACGGGGGGATATTATTCGATCGCACTGCCGAGCTGCTCCGGCATAATTGGTTACTGCATGGCTTGGAAATATTAGTATTTGGTGGCTTTATCCTCCACATCTGGCAAGGTGCCGCTCTCAGTCGAGATAATCAGTCAAAACGCAGTACGCCTTATGCCGTGAGTGCCCCCTCTCCGCTCGATCCAGCTCAGTTAATGGGAATTTTGGGATCGATCGTCTTCGCCTTTTTACTACTCCATCTCTATCAATTTTGGCTACCGCAGCTAATTAATATCACCGTCCCAGCCGATGACTTATCCCGGCTAGTGAGATCGACGATGAGCCAGTGGTGGGTGGTAGCGATCTATGTACTGGGCTGTCTTGCCCTGGCTGCTCATTTAGTGCATGGATACCGGAGTGCTGCCATTACCTTGGGTATCGCCGAGCGATATCGGCAACCGATCGCGGTGGTTGGTATTAGTCTGGCGATCGCAGTACCATTGGGATTAGCTGCCATTCCGATTGCCCTGTTCACCAGTCATGCTCGATTCTAAAATTCCAGCGGTACCACTCGCCCAACAGTGGCAGACTTACCAAGAAACTACCCGCCTCATTAGCCCCGCTAATAAGCGTCAGCTAGAAATCATCATTATTGGTACTGGTTTAGCTGGTGCATCCGCCGCCGCGACTTTAGCCGAACAGGGTTATCAAGTCAAAGCTTTTTGTTTCCAAGATTCGCCGCGTCGCGCTCATAGTATTGCCGCCCAGGGGGGGATTAATGCTGCCAAAAACTATCAAAATGATGGGGATTCCGTTCAGCGATTATTTTACGACACGATTAAAGGTGGTGACTATCGATCGCGCGAAGCGAATGTGTATCGGTTAGCCACCATTAGTACCAAAATTATCGACCAATGTGTGGCGCAAGGGGTACCATTCGCGCGGGAATATGGGGGATTACTTAGTAATCGTTCCTTTGGCGGTACACAGGTACAGCGGACTTTTTATGCGGCGGGACAGACGGGGCAACAACTGTTGCTAGGTGCTTATCAAGCCTTGGAACGGCAGATCGCACTGGGCAACATCACCATGTATACCCGCCATGAGATGCTCGAACTAGTCCAAATCGACGGCAAAGCGCGGGGAATTATCGCGCGAAACTTGGTAACTGGTGAGTTAGAGCGACATTTTGGTCATGCAGTGCTGCTATGTTCGGGCGGCTATAGCAATGTTTTTTATCTGTCTACCAATGCGATGGGTAGCAACGTCAGTGCCACTTGGAAGGCTCACAAGCAAGGAGCCTTATTTGCCAATCCTTGCTTTACCCAAATTCACCCCACCTGTATCCCCGTCGCTGGCGAACATCAGTCAAAACTCACGCTCATGTCCGAGAGTTTGCGGAATGATGGTCGCATTTGGGTGCCCAAAACTTTAGGAGATCGACGAGCAGCGGCGGACATTCCCGCTGCGGAACGGGATTACTTTTTAGAGCGGCGATACCCAGCTTATGGCAACCTCGTCCCGCGCGATATTGCCTCACGAGCGGTCAAAGAGGTCTGCGACGCTGGTTATGGTGTCGGGAGTTCTCAGCGGGCTGTCTACCTAGATTTTGCCGACACACTCCAACGCGATGGTCGCGCAGTGCTCCAAAATAAATATGGTAATCTGTTTGCCATGTACACCCAAATTACGGGCGAAGATCCTTATACTGTGCCGATGCGGATTTATCCAGCAGTGCATTATACGATGGGTGGATTGTGGGTAGATTATGAGTTGATGACGACGATTCCCGGTCTGTATTGCTTGGGAGAAGCCAACTTTAGCGAACATGGTGCCAATCGACTCGGTGCTTCAGCCTTGATGCAGGGTTTAGCCGATGGTTATTTTGTGATTCCCGCGACGATTAGTAACTATTTAGCCGATGAAATTGGCTCGATTTCACCCAGCTTGGATCGATCGGAATTTGCCCAAGCTGAAGCGGTGGTGAGGGCGCGACTCGATCGATTAATCCAAATTCAGGGCAGCCAAACGGTGACAAGTTTCCATCAGCGACTCGGAAAAATCATGTGGGCGCATTGTGGCATCGTCCGCACTGCGGATGGATTGCAGACCGCAATTGAGGAACTCCAGGCATTACAAGCAGAATTTTGGCAAGATGTCAAAATCCCCGGTAAAGTCAATGCGCTCAATCCCGAACTCGATCTAGCTCAACGCGTCGCCGATTTTCTAGAGCTAGGTGAATTGATGTGTGTAGATGCGCTGCACCGCCAAGAAAGCTGCGGGTGCCATTTTCGGACAGAGTTCCAAACCGAAGCAGGCGAAGCCCAACGTTGCGACGATGAGTATGCTCACGTTGCGGCATGGGCATATCAACACGAACACCAGTGGGCGTTTTACCCAGAAGGGTTAAAATTTGAGCTAGCACAATTTAGTCAGCGTTCTTATCGGTAGAGGGTAACGGGTAATCTTCTTTTTTGGGTGCTAGCAGAAATTGACATCCCAGTATCTTTCTGAATATTCTTTGCCGCACGATCGTCGGAGACATTTGCACTTGCTCTCAAGCAACATTCTTCTAAATGGGGATTTCCTTTAGCTGTCATTATTACAAATCGAAAGCTTGACTACTATTATTTTAAGCCACCGATCGCATCGATCGGTAATAATCAAAGACGATCGAACTTTTAACCGCCGATGTTTCCTAGCTTCTTACCCGCCAACGTTCAGCAATTAACCGAGCCAGAATCGATCGAGTTTGCCAGTCAAATTCAGCGTGTAGATATCCTCACATCCTTACTCTCGCAAGTAATTCCCACTAGTTATATCCATCAGGGTACGGGTGGTATCCCGCTCGTCTTTTTACATGGATTTGATAGTTCGATCTTTGAATTTCGGCGGATTATGCCAATTATTGCAGCAGATCGGGAAGTTTGGGCGATCGATCTCTTAGGATTTGGATTTACCGAAAGATTACTCAACTGTCCGTTTAGTTCGGCGAGTATCGGTACTCATCTAGCAGCATTTTGGCAGACAAAGATTCAGCAGCCGATCGTCTTAGTCGGTGTCTCGATGGGTGGTGCCACCGCGATCGAATTCACATTAAATAATCCCACCACCGTCCATAAATTAGTCCTGATTGATAGTGCTGGATTCACCCAGCCCCCGGCAATGGGAAAGTTGTTAATTCAACCATTAGGCAATTTAGCAACCAAGTTTCTCTCAAGTCCAAAAGTTCGCAAAAGTGTCAGTGAGAAGGCTTATTTTGATAAGAATTTCGTCACTGTAGATGCTCAATTGTGTGCGGCTCTGCACTTAGAAATGCCAAATTGGAGTGAGGCTTTAATTGCATTTACTCGTAGTGGCGGTTATGGGTATTTGCTCGATCGATTGCCAGAGATTCAGCAAGAAACTTTAATTCTCTGGGGCAAACAAGATCGGATCTTGGGAGTAAAAGCACCAGAATTATTTAAGCGAAATTTACCCAACGCTCAACTTGAATGGATCGATAATTGCGGACACGTTCCTCATTTAGAAATGGCACAAGTTACTGCTGAGTTGATTTTAGATTTTAGTCATCAATAACGATCGATCTTTGACATCCTCCCGAACCACCCGATCGATAGACGATTCACTATTGATTGTCTTGAAAAGGTGCTTCCTTTGGGGAAACCCCTGTTCCCGCACTATTCACTACCTAGACTCTAATTTGACACTGGGAAGGAACTAACTGACTATAATACTAGTTAAGATACTTTCTCAATATGTAGGACAACTTACTATCAGTCTCGATGTCTAATCTCGATCGATTCATTCACAACCCGCT
>JBBRVB010000415.1:0-3852 GCA_038247275.1 Chroococcales cyanobacterium | reverse complement strand
TTTTCTGTCCTCTTACTCTGGCCAAAATTAGAGAAATCGATTCTAATTGCCTTCGCTAGAGCGATCCATACTGAAGACACCAATCACCGCCTCATCGGTTACTATGTCCAAACCGCATTCGGCTATGAAGATCGTCCCCAAAATGTCGATCGATCTGAGATGATGGCACCCCGAAAAACGCTCCACGCCACTCCTCACGATCTCGGCGCACCCAACGAACATCCCTGGGAAAAGACCAACTATACCTGTTATCAAGATTGCAATCTCTGGAAAGATTTGGGTAGCGATTTTGTGCTGCAAGTTTATCGTGCCTATGTATTTACAGGCAAGCAAGATCTTGAATTTCTCGCCGAATGTTGGAGTGCGATCGTCGATACTTTAGCCTACCTCAAACAGTTCGATCTCGATAACGATGGCATGATTGAAAATTCCGGCGCACCCGATCAAACCTTCGATGATTGGCGACTGCAAGGAATTAGTGCTTATTGTGGCGGATTATGGATAGCTGCATTGGAATCCGCGATCGCGATCGGTAATATTCTCAGCCAACAATATCACGAAGAACTCACCCCTAACCCAACAGAAATTATCCCTCAATATCAAGCCTGGTTAGATGCAGCCAAACCCATCTATCAACAGCAACTCTGGAATGGTAGTTACTATCGCATCGATACTGGTAGCGGCTCCGAAGTCGTGATGGCAGATCAATTATGCGGTCAATTCTACGCCAAGCTACTAGAACTAGATGATATCGTGCCCCTAGATTGTGCCAAAACTGCCCTAGAAACCGTCTATCAATCCTGTTTCCTCAATTTCCAAGGCGGGAAATTTGGAGCCGCCAATGGGGTCAAAATTGACGGCTCACCATCGAATCCCAAAGATACCCATCCCCTGGAAGTATGGACGGGAATTAACTTCGGGATTGCCGCCTTTTTAGTCCAAATGGGAATGCGCGAGGAAGCCTTAAAATTAGCCGAGACGGTTGTCGAGCAGGTATACACTAACGGGTTACAATTTAGAACCCCAGAAGCGATTACTTCCGCCGGAACATTCCGCGCTAGTCACTACCTCAGAGCAATGGCGATTTGGGGTATTTATCATACTTTAACCTAAGTTGCTACCTAGACTCAAAGTGGTTAAAACCACTCCTTTGCTTTTGTCGCTGTCGGCGTATCTGCTTGGGGCTGTTTATTGACGATAATTACTACCGCTTTTTGACCATTGACACTAGCATCGCCACGCTTGAACCCCGCACCGATCTTCACCTCTGCCACATCCGTAATCTCTACAGGTGTGCCATTTCGCGCCACAATTATCGACTGCCGTAGATCCTCAATATCTTCAATCCGCCCAATCCCGCGAATTAGTTGCTCGCGATCGGGTGTAATTGAATACCCTCCAGGCGCATCATTAATCGCACTTTCGATCGGTAATGTCACCAAAGATTCTACCTCTTCCGGTGCCAATCCTGGGGCTTCAGTTTGGATTTCAACTTGCGGCGGTGCAAATGCAGGGAATACATCGAGGGGCATTTGAATGATGGTACGGAAAATCGCAATGGTAATAACGATCGCACTTAATACCACCAACCACCGCTGCGCGATCGACCATTTAATTAGCTCACTGAGCATTATTTTACAACAAACTCTAGATGTATTCCCACTAGTTTTAACAATATATAACCATGATGAAATTCAGATGAAATTCCATAGATATCTGAAATAAAATAAATTGCGATAAAATAACAGGACCGACTCACAAAGTTTAATGTCGCAGTTCCCTCATGACCAATTCGCCAAAGATTTACTCGAAAGCTTGCTTTCCCCATTTGGGAAAGTTGAAACAGACCGAAAAATTAGTGGTGAGGTGCGAGAAATCGATGTTTGTTTCTTCCCGCATTCAAAAGCTGCCAATCTCCCCAGCTTGGGTTTACTGAGCAAATTAGCTTCAACAGGCGTAGCTTTCGAGCCGTTTCGGAATCCCGTTAGTGCTGATGAGATTCGCAGTTGTGAGGGCAAATTATTCGACCTTCACGCCGAGCTTAATCGCCAATCCAAACGCCAACAACAGCGGAAACAGGATGAATCCTCATTACCGATGCTATGGATTCTTACACCCACATTAGCGGCGGCTACTCTAGAGAGTTTTGGTGCTATAACTGATGTATTAAGCTGGGGTGAAGGTGTCTATTTCTTCCCACCAGGACAAAAAACAGGGATCGTGGTGATTCACCAATTACCAGCGACTCCTGACACTCTCTGGTTGAGAATTCTGGGTAAACACAAGGTCCAACAACGAGCGATTGATGAAATTAATCGACTCGATGTAAATAGTCCCTACCGTCAAAATGCACTCAAACTACTTTCCGATCTGATGGTGGTACTGGATGCAAGACAAAATCAAAATAATCGTGAAACGGAGTTACTAATGAGTTTGAGAACTTCTGCAATTTATCTAGAACAAATCGAGAAAATTACTCAACAGGGTCTGCAAAAGGGGATCGAACAGGGAATCGAACAGGGGATCGAACAGGGAATCGAACAGGGAATCGAACAGGGAATCGAACAGGGAATCGAACAGGGGCGGACGAGTGAAGGGAGAATATTAGTGCTCAAGCTACTTACTCGGAAGTTGGGTAGTTTATCGCCGGAATTGACTACAAAAGTGAGTGAGTTGAGTCTCGATCGATTGGAGTCTCTGGGCGAGGATTTATTGGACTTTCAGGGGATTGAGGATTTAGAGCATTGGTTTAATTACGCAATATGAAAACTGGCTATCGATCGATCCCCACAGATTCAGATTCTGAATATACGCGATCGTCAGTAGCTGCCTCTAACACCAAAATCTCAGCGGCTGGTAAATCTTTAACTTTATCCTCTGGCTCGATCGGATCTTTTAACGTAGACTAATTTCTCTCGATCGGTTTCTACCACTGCGCTAGCGGGAATTACCATTACTGGTAACTGTCGATCGTCGGTAATCGTCATTAACTTGACTCCAGAATCGGCTACCGACTGCCCGATTGTAATTTCTCTGTCAGCGATCGTACCATCGATCGGGGCGATAATGGTCACGATCTCTTGAGCATTCGCCTAATTTCCCAGTTGTGCTAATAGCGGTAGATCCGGATCTCGAACGATCGATCTCGGATCTGGTTGGCGATCGCAAGTGGCACATCGAGAGCGTACCGACGATCGCTTTCAAGAGAGATAGGAGATGGAAGATGGGAGTTGGGAGATGGGCGCGGATGACAGCATCTTGACTGGAAAACACTGCTCATCAAGACAATCTGGACTATGGCACGAGTTTGGGAGCGCGAGCAGTGTCTTGTTGCAATGCCTGGACGATCGCTTCGGCGGCAGATGCGCCAACTAAATTGAGCCGGAGCGATGCCTGATTAGTGCTGGCATCAACGATCGAACTGCTGGCTACTGTCACGCCGAGCGGTGTGAGCGATCTGCCATAGGCGGCACTGAGGTAGGTTTTAAATTCACTCCGGTTGGCTAAATGGGTTTGAAAGAAAGCCGAGCTAAGTGCTTTGGTATACATGCGCGCGCGCTCTGGCTCAGGGCCGATCAAACTATTGGAAACCGGGAAAACGCTATCGCTTTTAGAGATAGTTAGAGTTGAGAAATGCGTCCCGTTTTCTAAAATTGTCAGATATTTATCAGGCGATCGCAACCAAGTAAACGGATAAATTTGTTCTTGTACCGCCGGTGTAACAATGTCATCACTACCACCCATCAATAATACTGGCATCTGAATTTGACTCATGCCCTGTTTGCCAAAAATCGTACTACTGAGGGGGCTAATCGCAAAAATCGCCTTGACGCGGGGATCTTGGAGCGCGTA
>JBBRVB010000414.1:0-3867 GCA_038247275.1 Chroococcales cyanobacterium | reverse complement strand
TGAGTCTCATGATTTTATCGGGGTTTCAGGGTTACTCCAACTAATAAACCTTCACGCTTTAAGTTAACCTCTCCTCCACCATGATTGTGCCCGTCGTCTTCGTCGCCATCGTCATGACTACTCTGGTCGTGGCTGCTGTGGTCGTGGCTACTGTGGTTGTGGCTACTGTGGTTGTGGCTACTCTGTTGAGCTGGAGACTTAGACTTTTCTGCTTCGATCGTATATCCCAATGCTGTCACTCGTTGCTTAATATCTGCTTCACTTACCCGTGCTGGATCGTAAGTGACAATTAGCCGCCCAGTTGCCACCACTACAGATATCTCAGCTACCCCTGCTAGCTTCTCTAGACTGCCTTCAATCTTCATCGCACAGCTCGTGCAGTCCATCCCCCCAACTTGCCGCCGTTGAGTTTTGAGCGCGGGTACTTGAGTCATATCTGTTGTGGGGAATGTCGAACTAATACCTTTAATTATAGATCGAAACCAGAACATCTGAAAGTATATTCAGATGTATAATGATTCTCATTATTGTCGCTATAATTTAAACAGAGTCAATCATCTTCAACAAATACTTTTCATGACCGAGCAGGAATATTCAAGCGGACTCAGCAAAGGCGACACTTTAGCAAGCTCAGTGCATCGCGCTACGGGATCGATCGAAGATACTCAGGTACCCAGTTGTGACGATCGATTGGTGCATTTAGATAATGTCCGTCAACTGCAACTAGATATTCTGCCAATGTCTGAAGCCCAACGTCGGGCAGAACTATTTAATGTCTTGGCAGATCCCAATCGGTTGCGGTTGCTCTCAGCATTAGCCAACCAAGAATTGTGCGTCTGCGATTTGGCTGCGGGTTTGAAAATGGGCGAATCAGCGGTATCTCACCAGTTGCGAGTATTAAAATCGATGCGAATGGTCAATTATCGTAAGGAAGGGCGGAATGTATACTATAGTTTGGCAGATAGTCAAGCGATCGACTTGTACAACTCGATTTCTGCACAGTTGTTTTCTTCACCCCTACTTTAAAATCTCAACTAACTTAGATCGTTCTAATTATCATGGATTCAAAAACGCATTGGGAGACAGTTTACAAAACAAAAGCTGCTAATGAGGTAAGTTGGTATCGAGCGCACCTCGACAAGTCGCTAGCACTAATCGAACATGCTGCCCCAGATCCTAATGCTACGATAATTGATATTGGTGGTGGTGAAGCAACATTAGTTGATGACTTAATCGAGAGAAGATACCAGCACCTAACTGTTTTGGATATTTCGCAAGCAGCGATAGATACTACTAGACAACGATTGGGCACAGTAGCAGAGCGAATCAACTGGATAGTTGCCGATATTACAACAGCAGATCTACCATCGCAACAGTATGATGTTTGGCACGATCGAGCAGTGTTTCATTTTCTCACCCTGCCAGCACAACGAGTAGCCTACGCTCAAAAAGTTTTGGATGCAGTTAAACCTGGCGGTCATGTAATTATTGCGACTTTTGGTGTAGATGGGCCAGAAAAGTGCAGTGGATTGAAAATTGTGCGTTATGATGCCGGATCGCTACAAGCAGAATTTGGCGATCGATTCCAGTTATTAGAGACTAGTATGGAATTACATAAAACGCCATTTGATACGACTCAACAATTTCTATATTGCCACTTCTTGATTACCATTACTTAATTGCAATTCCTTGATAAAAATATCCCCCAATTTTAGGTGTGTTAGGGCTATAAAATTCCCGACCATCTAAACTATTAAACTGTTTAGCAATTAATAGGCGAATCGGTCTGTCGAGATGACAGCCATCACCGATTACTTTCTGAATGGGAGTAATTCGATGTTGCCAAGTTTGAATATTTGGCTCATTACTCAATCCATGTTCGATAAATAGGAATTTACCACCTGGTTTCAGTACGCGGTGAATTTCAGCGATCGCTGTTTCTACCTGTTTGATACTGCACAGTGTCTAAGTACTAACTACCGTATCGAATGTATCATCTACCATTGGTAATTTTTCTCCATTTAGCACCCGATAATCTACCTCGATTGAACTAGCAGCTATCCGCTTTTGTGCGAGTTTATTCATACCTGGATTAACATCAATGGTGGTAATTTTATCTACTCGATCTTGCGGATAATAAGCTAAATTCAAGCCAGTACCAAAACCAATTTCTAATACCGATCCTACTGCCTCGGCGAGGATTATCCGCCGATAGTTGGTAAAATCCTCCCCAGACATTACTCGATCGATTAATGTGGTGAAAATCAGTCGGGAATAAATATTCATAATAAAGAGTTTATTGACAATAATATCTAAGATAAGCAGCTTACTATATTAAATTAATTATTACACCTAACTCTTATCTTTTATTAGCTAGGATTAAGCCATCCTGAGAATGTCTGGATTAATAACCAGCCATTCAGCCCGACAATTATCGTTGCCACTGTACAAGCCAGTACCTTGAGCCAAGTAGGATTAACAAACTCGCCCATCAATCGGCGATCGCTAGTGAACATAATTAGTGGAATAACGGCAACCGAAAGCTGTAAACTGAGAATTACCTGACTCAGAATCAGCATACTAGTCGTACTACCTTCGCCAAAAAAGATAATTGTCAGTAATGCTGGTACGATCGCCACTAGTCGAGTCAACAAGCGACGCAGCCAAGGTTTCATGCGAATGTGGAGAAACCCCTCCATCACGATTTGCCCCGCCATCGTTGCTGTTAAAGTTGAATTTTGCCCAGAAGCTAACAACGCGATTGCAAAAATAGCACTAGCCGGAGCGACACCCAACATCGGCGATAATAGCTTGTAATCATCCTGAATTTCCGCGACATCTTGCTTGCCCGAAAAGTGAAACACCGACGCTGCTAAAATCAAAATAGCAGCATTGATAAATAAAGCTAAAGATAAAGCAATTGTGGAATCGATCGTCCCAAATTTAATCGCTTCCCGCTTTTGTTCTGGGGTATCTTCCCAATTACGAGTTTGGACGATCGATGAGTATAGATATAGATTGTGTGGCATTACTGTCGCCCCCAAAATCCCGATCGCAATATATAGTGCTTCTGGATTTCTGACCACTTCTACTTGTGGAATAAAACCGCCAAGCACACCGCCTAAATCTGGTTTGGCAAAGATTAATTTAGCAACAAAACAACCCCCAACCACACCAATAATGGTAATTACTTCAAATTTGATAACAAAATGATGCTCAACAGACTGTAGCCGAATTTAGCCCCGCCAGCTAGATCTGTTGCCCAGTTACCTGGGTCCATATATCCGACCGAAACGAGATATCCTGGCCCCGCATACGCCAACATCTTTTTCCAGAAGCTACCGTTAGTTGGGACGGCTACTGTCCGATGGACTTCTGGTAGTGAGGGAATTTTGTCAATCTGTGACATGGGTTAATTTTCATATTCTTCTCATAATCTTCAGGTTAACACACATGTACCTCTAAATTTAATGACTCGTCGGCATAGTCGCGCCGCGAGAATCCTTTGCTTTGACGATTTATCGCTGCTCCAGCAGCCACTGAGTCAGTAACGGCATCTGTCGAAACTGTCGTTGAAGCTGTTCCGTCTAAGAAGAGAAAGTAACAAGGCTGTTTATGCCATTTTCAAGACAAAAGCTCGCGATGTCCACGTCTTTCAAGAATATATTAGTATTTCTGTTCTATAATAAGTTGGAAATCTAATTTCTTACAATCGAGATGGATACATTTACGATCTATAATGCTAAATCCCAGTTCTCCAAATTATTATCCCGCGTAGAGCTAGGGGAAGAGATAATCATCTCCAATCGAGGGATCGCGGTTGCTAGGTTAGTTCCTGTGGAAAATAAGCGATCGCGCAGTCGCAGT
>JBBRVB010000413.1:0-3879 GCA_038247275.1 Chroococcales cyanobacterium | reverse complement strand
TAGCCAAATCGATCGCGCGAGATGGCGAAGGTGCCACCTGTTTGATTGAAGTCCAAGTGTCTGGGACGACAACCGATCGCGAGGCACGACAAATCGCCCGCGAAATTGCCGGATCTTCCCTGCTCAAAGCCGCCATCTTCGGGCACGATCCCAACTGGGGCAGGATTGCGATGGCGGCGGGTAAAGCTGGCGTACCGTTCGACCAAAATAATTTAGCAGTCAGTTTGGGCGAAATTCAACTGATGGCAAACGGTCAACCTTTGACATTCGATCGCGTTGTTGCTAGCAATTATCTCAAAGCTGCCAGCCAAGGGGAATACCTCAAAACAGACA
Organism: Chroococcales cyanobacterium; assembly: GCA_038247275.1. Taxonomy (GTDB): domain Bacteria; phylum Cyanobacteriota; class Cyanobacteriia; order Cyanobacteriales; family Chamaesiphonaceae; genus Chamaesiphon. The sequence continues at coordinate 3,546 of JBBRVB010000413.1, read as the reverse complement.
CAGTTTTAATCTCAGTGGCTGTTGGTAACGGTAGTGGTAAAGGAATTGCTTGGGGCTGCGATCTCAGTTATGACTATGTAAAAATTAATGCTGAGTATACTACTTAAATAGACAGCAAATATATACGGAAAAAAGCACCGAAAATGGATCGACTCGTATCTCTGTCCTAAAGCCCCAATTATTAATTAATTGAACCTATCTATGTTCGATTCTCGGTCAGAGAAGCTGCGCGATCGATTAGCATCCACAGATAAAAAGACAATGATTATCGCTGCTTCATTAAGCATCGGCATTGTGGCTATTTCTGGAGTAGGTATTTACTACGCACCATACCTGACACTTAATAGTATCAAAAATGCTGCGGAGAATCGGAATGCTGATGCTTTATCACAATCGATTAACTTCCCAGCATTGAGGATGAGTATCAAGGAAAATATCAAAGCTCAAGTGCTGAAGAAAAATGCTGAAAATGAAACTGGACAAGTGCCTAAATTAACTGCTGAATTAGTCGAGCAAACAGTAAGTCCGGTTGTCGATAAATTAGTAACACCAGAAGGAATCGAACAAATAATGTTCGATAAAATACCTGAAGCTAAAATCAACCTCACTCAACTGGATAAAGATCTGGCAAAATCGGATATTAAGATGGGTTATGAATCACTCGATCGATTTGTCGTCCATATTACAAATAAAACCGATCGATCTCAAGATGTCAGCCTAATTTTAAAGCGCGATGGTATCGGCTGGAAACTAGCTAAGATCGATATTTCTAAGATAATTAATAATTAATAATTTAGGGATTTGCGATCGAGCCGTTCAGTGAGGAACAGCCAGATTGAAAACCTCAAGCCCTAATCTGCCAATTTAAGCCGTAAATGGACGAGATCTTCAAGCACTTGGCGAATATATTGTTCCACTTGTTGCTGTCGATCGGTCAAATCCTTTAACTGCTGATACCTAGCAATTGCTTGACTCACAATCAAAATTTCACTCATTTCACACGTTCGCGTCCACAATTGCCCATATTCATCCAAGCCACACAACCGATAACCAGCTTGAGGATCGACGGTAGCTAAACCAATCGCATCGACGGTAACATAAGGATTTGGAATTGATTGCCCACTAGCATTTTGCTGAAAAGTTCGCGACTCCAACCACGCTGCCAGAATTGTGCCGCTGTTGGTAATCTCGATCCGATCTTCCTCGATCTGCGCCAATTCCTGCTGCCATTGCGTCACCATTTTATAAATTTCCTGAAGCATGTGCGCTGCCAAAATTGGGTTAGCATCTGGTCGAAGATAACTGAACTTTGGTATCTGGACTGTAGTTGGTGGGGTATTCAAGTCTAAATTTCGCTCTGTGAATATTGACATATCAAATCTGTCAGTCGTTGACAAGTGAGATGTGCTTGTTGGTTAGGTCAACATTAAAATGAGTAAGATTTGAATGGATAACAGCATAACTCAATCGCAGCAACAACTGATTTTGGTGACCGGTGCGGCGCGTTCTGGCAAGAGCGAATGGGCGGAGACGCTGGCGATGCAAACTAGCAAAGCTGTCACCTACATTGCTACAGCAACTATAGATCCCACCGATCTCGAATGGCAAGCAAGAATCAAGCGTCATCAACAGCGTCGCCCAGCGACATGGCAAACTAGTACTGCGGTTGAAGCACTGGCAAGTACGATCGATTCGGCACTGGCTTCAGACTGCTTGCTGGTTGATTCCCTCGGCACCTGGGTGGCAAATTTACTCGATCGATCGGATACCCAATGGGAAAATCTGACTCAAGAATTGTTGAGGGTACTCCCAATCAGTCTGGCTACCATCGTGCTGGTGGCTGAAGAAACTGGTTGGGGCGTAATCCCTGCTTACCCCAGTGGGCGGTTATTTCGGGATCGATTGGGGATGTTGACTCGTCAAATTGGCGCGATCGCCAATCCGGTCTATTTGGTCACTGGCGGTCACGTCCTTAATTTATCTCAATTGGGTCATAAATTGACACTTAGGAGTTTTGAAGATTGACAACAGTCCGATCGAGCACACTGAAATCCTGTTAAAATAGGAATAGCAACAGAGATCGAACCCTCCGACATCCTCGCTCCTATAGACTCGTTCATGCCAACATCAATTCTCGTCGAAAAGAAAAAATTAGCCAAGCCGCCGCTAGATATCCATCATCTGGGCGATCGGGTCTTGCGTCAGTCTGCCAAAAGGATTGCCAGCGTGGATGAAGAAATCCGCCGGACGATCGTGGCAATGCTCCAAACTATGTATAGTGCTGACGGCATTGGCTTGGCAGCACCACAAGTCGGTATTAATAAACAATTAATCGTGATCGATTGTGAGTTTGAGCAACCAGAAGCTCCACCATTGGTTTTGATTAACCCCGCGATCGAAAAGTACGGCAAAGCCCTCTGTAAAGACCAAGAAGGGTGCTTGAGTATTCCCGGCGTGTATTTAGATGTCGAACGCCCAGAAACGATCTCAGTCACTTATAGAGACGAATCCGGTCGTCCGCGCAAGCTCAAAGCCGATGGCTTACTCGCCCGTGTCATCCAACACGAAATGGATCATCTCCACGGGGTGTTGTTTGTCGATCGAGTCGAAAACGAACTCGCGCTGACTGAGGAACTTCAGAAAAAAGGGTTCTCTCTCCAACACGTCCAAAATATCAAACCAGGAGCATAGCAACCCATGTATACACCCATCACAGGCGTTTGCTTGCTCGGTGCCTCAATCTCCGCGATCGCCGCTGTCGGCTCGGTATTTGAAATCGCATCTGGCAATCCAGAGTGGGGAATGCTAGCTACTGGCGGCATTTTAGCCGCATCGATTCCCCTGACTGTCGTTCTATTTTTAACTGCTGTCAAAAACTCGACTTAATGAGCTGGCGGTTGAAACCGCGTCGATACGATAACCCGTCTATGCGGGTTAAAAAAATCTTATTTTATCTTCTCTTAACCCGCCTACGCGGGTTTTGTCGATCTAGCTGCGTTTATCCTACGGGAACGTTCTGCCTACAACCGCCAATCGACTTAGCGTAAGTAGTGCCCGACTTCAGCATTTGAGCTTGTTTTAATCCAGAGCGATTGACGAGCTAAATTATTTAGATTACTCTCGTAAAAGTAATTACAATTGGGTAGCTTCATCAAATGAGTTCGTTGGCAAAGCCTGTCAGAATGACAATCGCACGGAAATTAACCACGTTATTCATCGCTTCGAGTATTTTTTCGGGGGGGGGTAACACCAGTCCTAGCGCAGTATAGCTGCCCTCCACGGGAAATTCAGGCTAACGATGAAGTCAATGGAGTAAAGTTCGAGGCTAAAGGTTGCCAGAGACAAGGGAAGAAGGTAGTTTGTTCTGCATGGCTAACAGCAACTGAGAAAGATTCTAGCGGTCAGATTTATTCAAACACAAGATTGATTGACTCAGATGGCAATACATATCTTCCTGGATTAATACAAGCAGGAGGTTTTGAATCTAAGAGTAGTTTACTTAACATCCGATTATCAAAGGACACTCCATTGAAAGTAACTTTTACT
>JBBRVB010000412.1:0-3913 GCA_038247275.1 Chroococcales cyanobacterium | reverse complement strand
ATACCTAAACTATTATTTAGACATAACCCTGATGGGCAAGCCAACTGGATTCATCGAATACCTGCGCGAAGTCGAAGCCGAAATCTCCCCAGTCGAGCGCATTCACAACTGGGACGAGTTTCACCTTCCCCTTCCCGACCAAACCCTCCGTAATCAGAGTGCTAGGTGTATGGATTGCGGTACCCCATTTTGTCATACCGGAAATATGGTCGCAGGCATGGCCAGCGGTTGTCCCATTGGCAACCTCATCCCCGAATGGAATGACCTCGTATATCGCGGACTCTGGCGCGAAGCACTCGATCGACTGCACAAAACTAATAATTTCCCCGAATTCACTGGGCGAGTTTGCCCCGCACCCTGTGAAGGCTCCTGCGTCCTGGGCATTCACAAGTCTCCAGTCACGATCAAAAGCATCGAACACTCGATCGTCGATAAAGGCTGGGAAGAGGGCTGGATCGTCCCCCAGCCCCCCGCAAAACGGACGGGTAAGAAAATTGCGATCGTCGGTTCTGGCCCTGCTGGACTCTGTGCAGCAGCTCAATTGAATCAAGCTGGGCACTGGGTAACAGTGTTAGAACGCGCAGACAGACCAGGTGGATTGCTGATGTATGGCATCCCCAATATGAAACTCGAAAAAGAGCAAGTCGTCCTCCGTCGGATCGAGCTACTCGAAGCTGAAGGCATCACCTTTACTTGCAACGTCGAAGTCGGTAAAGATCTCTCAACTGCTGACCTATTAAAAGACTACGATGCCGTCGTCCTCTGCACTGGAGCTACCAAACCTCGCGATTTACCGATCGCCGGTCGCGAATTGACTGGTATCCACTTTGCAATGGACTTCCTCACCGCCAATACCCAAGCGGTATTAGATGGCAAGGAAAATAGTAACTTTATCTCCGCCGCAGGCAAAGATGTCATCATCATCGGTGGGGGCGACACTGGTACAGATTGTGTGGGCACATCCATCCGCCACAACTGCAACAGCGTCGAGCAACTGGAAATCATGCCCACCCCGCCACTCAAGCGGGCTGCTGACAATCCTTGGCCAGAATGGCCGAAGGTCTACAAAATGGACTATGGACAAGAAGAAGCCGCCGTAAAATTTGGCCACGATCCGCGCGCCTATCTCACCACCGCCACCAAATTCGAGGGCGATGAAAATGGCAATGTCACCGCTGTCCATACAGTACAGGTGCAATGGGAGAAAAACGAACAGGGACAATTTGCCCTCAAACATGTCCCCGGGACAGAAAAAGTCAATCCCGCTCAACTGGTATTACTGGCAATGGGTTTCCTCGGTCCCGAACAGCCGCTACTCACCGCATTAGGCATTGAGTGCAACAACCGGAGCAATATCCAAGCCGAACACGAGAAATACACCACCAATATTCCTGGTGTCTTCGCCGCTGGTGATTGTCGGCGCGGTCAAAGTTTGGTTGTCTGGGCATTTAATGAAGGTCGTGGCGTGGCTCGTGAATGCGATCTATATTTGATGGGGAGTACGGATCTTCCGTAGTTAAGCCATAAACCCGGCTTTTTAAAAAGTCGGTGTCATTTCGTTAGTATTAATCGATCGAATTAATAAATACATTGAGGTAAATATTATGCAAATCTCACTGCAAACTGTCTACGAAAATCTCGAAAAGATCGATCGAGTCGATGCGACCACTAGTGCGGCATATCGTCAATCGGCACAGGAAGTATTGGCAGATCCGGCAATTAGTTTGGAGTGGCGCAAAGCAATATCCGATCGACTCAATCAAGTCAATCATGAATTAACAGTCCATGCTCATGTTGATGATGATAGTTATTAAGTCGATCGATAATTAAGTAGATGGGCGTAACTAAATGTCAGATCTCGCGTCTTCGCCGATAGGTGCACGATCGAGGGTGAAGATCGGCAATCTCTGTACCACGATCGAGATCCGATCTTCACCGATGGGCAGGGATTTAAGCCCCTACCTTTAGGTGGATTGTTTTTAGGCAGGGGCTTAAATCCCCTGCCTAAAAACTTCGCTGTCAACTGTCAACTGTTAACATTATCTTAGGCTAGCGTAATTCGATCTTGAATTTCCTCTTTACTCCCTACGCCCATTTACCCCAAAGCCTAAAATCTAAAACCTCACCCTAAAGCTGCTAAAGTGAATGATCGAAGTCTTTAAAAAATTGCGAGGAAAGTTAGTTTGAGTCAGCGTTCTGGTATTGCACCCCACGGCGGAAAATTGATCGAGCGCATCGCCACCCCCGCTCAAAAAGCCGAGTTTCTGAGTAAAGCCGATAGCTTGCCCAGAGTGACATTAGACGAGCGGGCATACTCCGATCTAGTCATGATTGCGATCGGTGCATTTAGTCCGCTTCAAGGGTTTATGCCAGCAGCAGATTATCATAGTGTCGTCGCCAAAATGCGTCTAGCTAATGGTTTACCGTGGTCGATTCCGATTACACTATCAGTCACCGAAACTGTCGCCGCGCCTCTAACCGTCGGTGCGCTCATCAGACTAGATGACACCACGGGCAAATTTGTTGGCGTTTTAGAACTCACCGAAAAATATACCTACGACAAGCAGCAAGAAGCGATTAATGTCTACCGCACCGATGATGAAAAACATCCCGGTGTCAAAGTCGTTTACGACCAAGGTAACGTTAATTTAGCAGGTGATATTTACCTACTCGAACGGGAAGCACACCCCCAATTTCCCACCTATCAAATCGATCCTGCCGCCTCCCGCGCCCAGTTTCAAGCTAAAGGCTGGAACACGATCGTCGGATTTCAGACTCGCAACCCGATCCACCGCGCCCATGAGTATATCCAAAAATGTGCGATGGAAACCGTCGATGGCTTATTTCTGCATCCCCTAGTCGGCGCAACCAAAGAAGATGATATCCCCGCCGACGTGCGGATGCGCTGCTATGAAATCATCCTCGAACATTATTATCCGAGCGATCGAGTGATTCTCGGCATCAACCCCGCCGCAATGCGCTATGCTGGGCCACGAGAAGCCATCTTCCACGCCCTAATTCGCAAAAATTACGGTTGTACCCATTTCATCGTCGGACGCGACCATGCGGGCGTAGGTGACTACTACGGCACCTACGACGCTCAACACATCTTTAGTGAATTCGAGCCAGGAGAACTCGGCATCACCCCGATGATGTTCGAGCACGCGTTCTATTGTAAAGTTACCAAATCGATGGCAACTACTAAAACTAGTCCCAGTACGCCCGAACAACGCGTACATTTATCCGGTACTAAAGTCCGCGACTTACTCCGTCAGGGCGAATTGCCACCACCAGAATTTTCACGCCCTGAAGTCGCGGCTGAATTAATTCGGGCAATGCAAGGAAACAAATAAGTGGTAATTTTACTACCTGATGCGAAATAGACGTGAGTCGATCTTATGTCCTCACTTTACAGCCCTGACTTCTGGACAGAAGTCAGGGTTTTGTGTTAGCCAACATTATTTAAATGTATTTTTTCAATAACAAGGCTAGTTTTTGTTTGGTAGATTCAGGAACCTGATCCATCGGTGTAATAATGGCATATTTGAGAGCTGAATGCGCCTCCGAAACAAACAAATTTGTACCCAATCTTTTGACTGTTTCCTGAATTACCCGTTGAGCGTTAGTCGCATTCTTATGTAAATTGGCAACGATCATCTCTACCGTAACGCTATCATGGTCGGGATGCCAACAATCATAGTCAGTAGCTAGAGCCAATGTTGCATAAGCAATTTCAGCCTCTCTCGCCAATTTCGTCTCTGGCAAATTTGTCATCCCAATAATCGTCCCGCCAAGCATTCGATACATATTTGACTCGGCTTTAGTCGAAAAAGCTGGCCCTTCCATACAGATATATGTACCACCTTTATGTAAACTAATATCTGGGAGATTTAGGGATTCGATCGAGTCTGCT
>JBBRVB010000411.1:0-3917 GCA_038247275.1 Chroococcales cyanobacterium | reverse complement strand
CATGAATTGCCCCTACATTGCGTAGCTAATGCGTAAGTCCTAACTCTGATATATCAGTTCATCAAAGCATCTCTAATTTATTGACTCAGAAATTAGTATAGCTAACTAATAGATTTATACGATTAAGAATTGATCTAATTTAATGTGAGTCATTTTGGCTTTTCTAGATTCACAGCACTAAAAAAGAAACCTCGCTAAGCGAGGTTTCTTTTTTAGTTGTGTGAAAAGCGATGACAGTTAAGAGTTTTTTGATTTTCCTGAGGCGATCGCTAATTCTGCTAATTCTAAATTCTGCAAGTTTTGCTTGTTAGCTTTTGCCAACAGATCTTTTTCACTTGGCAATCTCAATTTTGATGCTAACTTCAGAGACTCCAGCAATTTAATAAAACTAAAAGTTGGATCTGGCAGATAAATAACCTTCCCGTCATGAATTGTCATACCGTGGCGGCTAGAGGACTGAAAAGCGTGATGAAGATTATGCCAACCTTCTCCCAGAGTCAAAAACGCTACAAACCAGTTATTGCGACTATTATCGCTAGTGACAAATGGTTGATTACCCCAAATATGACTGAGTGAATTGACAGTCTGTACGCCGTGAAATAGCAATGTCGTACTTAGAAAGAAAGCACCGAGATATTCCAGTCCACCCATAAAATATGAGATTGCCCCAAGAGCTACGACAGGGACAAAATGTAACCGGTCAATCACTTGTAAAACGCGATCGCTTTCTACGTCAGATGGTAATTTGTCGGGGAAAAATCGAGAAGATAACAGCCAGCCACCCTGTGAGCAAAGAAATCCTCTAATCCCCTGTACAGGAGCATAGGGCGAATGGGTGTCAAGTGATCGATCGGAATGTTGGTGATGGCTCATGTGGTGTGCTTTCCACCAACTTGGTCCCATCTGACCCGCCGAGGCGGTTACAATACAGCCGATCCACAATAGGGGCGCGGGAACTTGATAACTTTTATGGGTTAGCAGTCGGTGATAAATGCCTGTCGTGCCAAGCATACGGATCACATATAGCAGTAAAATCCATGCGATCGCGCCCCACGATAAACCAGTTACCAAAACAAGCAACGAACCGATGTGACTGACGACGATCAGCATCGGTCCAATTAAATACAAAATGCTTGTGAGTAGAGAATATGGCTTCATTTATTGTCCAGAAAGTATGATTACAGAAAAATATTTAACGGATTAATTGAGCTATGGCTGTCTGCCTTTGCATCGTAAGATTAGGTAGGTGGTACGAATTCCCACATATCTAATCTTACGATGATTTCTTTCTGTTGCCTTCGCTACGGAAGTAATGTTGCTTTTGAAGTCAGATCAAGATTTGTAGAAAGCCTAAATGTTTTCTAAATTATCCGCCTATAGAAAATATGCCGAGAACCCTGTGCTTTCAAGCCAGGGATGAAGGCTAGTCGCAGGCTAAAGCCTGCCAGTCACTTCCCAGTCTGTTGTTCTATGTATCGTCGAACGATTTCAGTTGAGACATTCCCTACGCTCCCTACAAAATAGCTGGGTGTCCACATGCAAGGTAGCTTGAGTAACTGAGGAAACTCCTCTCTTAGCAGCTTGGCAGATCGCCCCTTAATTCGTCGCATAATGTCGGAAGCTGAGTCGGTAGGTTTGACATTCAGAAGCAAATGAACGTGGTCTGGCATAATCTCGATGGCAATTAGCATCCATCGATGCTCGACGATTAGCTCGAATATGATTTCCTGAAGCCGCTCGGCGACTTTCTGAGTTAGCACTGGGCGACGACGCTTAGGGATAAAGACGAAGTGAAAATTAATCATCGACACCGCATTCCCTTCGTGTCGATACTCTAGATCTTTTGCCGATAGACTTGCCATCATCTTAAATAATTGTTGCTCAATAGTGTTTTCACGACAGATCTAGCATCCAATAAGTTAAGGAGGTAAATACGATGTTTGGATGTCAACAAGTTCTGCTTAGTCCCGACAGGGAGCTTCAAGCCGTGCTGGAGTATATCTGCTCCGAATCTAACAAGCTGCATAATTGTGCGGTTTACTACGCTCGTCAGATCTACTTCAAGACGAAAGGTTACACCAGTCCGTTTACGTTGAACACACAGTTAAAAACCAATCCGCATTACGGGGCACTCTGCGCTCAAGCAGCACAACAAGTGTGTGGCTCAGTTGGTGAGTCAGTTAATTCGTTCAAGAAGCTCATCAAGAAGTTTCGGGCAGGAGAATTGGAGTTCAAGCCTAAATTCCCCAACTACAGAACTAAAGATGGTTGGCAAGTCATCGCTTACCCGAAGCAGTCACTCGGTAAAAGAATAGTTGACAACCAAGTAGTTATTCCACTCGGCAAGCAAGTCAAAGCTTGGTTTGGCTTAAAAAATTTCTCGATTGATATGCCCTCCAATTTGGAATATGCAGATATTCGAGAAATTAGAATATTGCCTCGCAATGGCTGTTTTTATGCTGAGTTTATCTACAAGTTAGCTCCAGTAGCTGTGAATCTAGATCCAAGTAGAGTAATCGGTATCGATCCAGGACTAAATAACTGGTTGACTTGCGTAAGTAACGTAGAGACATCAATCATCATTGATGGTTTACACGTCAAATCTTTGAATCGTTGGTATAACAAACAGGTTTCGACACTCAAGGAGGGCAAACCTCAAGATTTCTGGTCTAAAAAGCTGGCAAGAATTACTGAAAAGAGCAATCGCCAAATGCGCGATGCCATCAATAAAGCAGCTAGAAAGTTGATAGATCATTGCTTGAATAATCAGATCGGTACAATCGTGTTTGGCTGGAATGTTGGGATGAAAGATGGTTCTAATTTGGGAGCTAAAACTAATCAGAAATTTGTCCAAATTCCAACAGCACGATTGAAGCAGAGAGTCGTACAGTTGTGCGAAGTCTACGGCATTCAATTCATTGAAACCGAAGAATCCTACACATCAAAGTCTTCATTTGTCGATGATGATTTCCTGCCTACATTCGGTGAACAAAATAAACCCGAAGGGTGGAAACCATCTGGCAGAAGAACTAAGCGAGGATTGTACCGCACCGCCAATAATTGGTATATCAATGCCGACTGTAATGGTGCCGCAAACATATTGCGAAAAGTAAGCACGACGTTGGGATTCAATCTCAATCGAGTGTCTAGGGGCGTTTTGACTCGTCCCCAGAGGATTACACTCTGGTCAGCTAAACAGCATTGCGAAGCGCGTCTTCAGACCGCGTAGCAATTCCGTTTGGAATCCCCGTCACTTTTAGTGCGGGGAGCAGTCAAGCCTAGCCTACCAAGCACGATTTATCCCATTGGCGTTGCACCGATCCTCGTGGTCGGACTTATTGGAAACTCGTAGTTCTCTTTTCCGAATATCCCGTAAGCAATTGACAGTTTTATCGATCTATTAAAAATAACCGCGATCTCCATTGATGGAGATCGCGGTTTTTCTTGTGTGGTGACTCAGAAATGACCATTTCTGAGGATATTGTTTAATTATCGATATCGACGTACCCTATCCACTTTTATCCATTTAATAAAAAATATTAACAGCCTGAAAGGGGCTTGTCGCATTACCCCAATGACTTGGGTACCTTTAGTACAGAGTGTTTGTAATATCATGTCGAGCCTTTACTCAAAAAAGCAGCCATTCTTAGGCTTCACTAAGGGCAATGCGCCAACTAGACTAAGCTCGATCTCCAGTTAACAGTTGACAGTTGACAGTTGACAGTTGACAGCGAAGTTTTTAGGCAGGGGATTTAAGCCCCTGCCTAAAAACAATCCACCTAAAGGTGGGGGCTTAAATCCCCTGCCCATCGGTAATCTGCTACCTGCATTTAGAGAATTGGCATTATCACCTACTCCAATAGCCTCCCCATGAACCGATACACCGCCATCACCTTTGCGCCCGTACAGGGATTTAT
>JBBRVB010000410.1:0-3950 GCA_038247275.1 Chroococcales cyanobacterium | reverse complement strand
GGTTCTCTAGCTCTTCGACTCGTGCTTGGAGGTCTTTTATCGCTTTCTCTTGTTGGGCGATTCTCACCCACAAACTGCTGACTAGTTCTATGACCGCTTCTTCCCCTTGCTGATAGACCGCCACGATCTCAGCTCTTTGTTCTTTCGATAGGGGTCTTGCTGCTGTCAATTAAACTTTGTGGTAATTTTTCTTGATGCCTTGTACCTTATCTCAATTTTCGCCTTTTTTCACCCCTCTTCCTCAAATTGCTCTTTCTCAAGCTGAGTAGTTACGTTTTTAGTGATAATAGCTCGATAGCCAGATCTATTTTTGATAAGAAGAATTGAAGGCATAATACTGTTTATACCCATTATTGTTGCCGTCTGCTCATCGGTTTGAGATGCTCCTGAATTATCTAGGTGGGTATGCCAAGTACCTAAACAGTACAGTGCCGATTTACATGAAAGTGCGTATTTATGTAACATTTTACTCACATCTTGAACTCCAAGTATAAATTTATTAGGCAAACGTTGACTATCAGAAGGTGAGGGCAATATATCTGTAACAAGAAATGCTTTTGAAATTTCAGATACTCGACCAACTATGATTCCTCCAGTTTCTGTATTAGGGTAAGCGTTGTATTCTTGACAAATTTTTTGATGAGCACGATCTGAGATCCTAACTGTCCAGAGTGTATTGTCAATTTCTACGAGATGAATTGGTTTTACATTGACTGTTTGCCAACTCAGTCCCATCTCATCATCTGCGACCATACCGATTAATAATTGCCCGTGTACTGGAAAATTGTTGATGCGGAGTTGAGCGATACCTTGTGCCATTGATGATGCAAAGAGGGATATTCTGGCATCTGACATAATCATCGTGGCAGAGCTACATCCCTGACCGATTGCTTGAAATTGGAGTAAGTCGGTATCTGTAAAAACTTTTTCCCGCAATAACTCATTCTGCCTGATAAACTCATAGGCTTCAGCTATGAGATCTAAACTGTTCGGGTTTCTATTTTGACCTTCAATAGTCATTATTCCTACTGCACCACCACCAAACAGTGACGTTTCAATTATCCTAAATGGTAATTCACTTACCGGAATTGAAGTGATTGCCTCACGAACTGTTAAGGAAGCAGTCGCATTGATAATTCCCCATGTCTTTTTGGGAAAGAGCTTTTTTAACAGGGTATTATTAGTCACTGAATATGTAACATCTTTAGTATGGGGTTCGGTACTCTGTCCTAAACCTTCGATTGCGGTTGTTAGTGCTTTAGCTTTTGATGACAGCCAGCCAGATTGAAGAAAGTGCTTGCTTGGTATCAGGGCGTGCCGTGCAGCATTATGAGGTAAAAGATAACTTCGATCGATTACTGCTGATGGTGCGGTTCCAGATCTAGCTAGATGAATGGCAATTTTAGAACCTAAACTGCCACACCCAATCAAAACTAGATCACGATCGGTGCTGGATAATGTTTCTCCAGATAATTGCTTTAGGAGTTCCGTTGAAATAGATTCATAATGCCCTGCTGGATAAACAGGAGTTTCTTCCCCTTGCGGGAAAAGTTTTGGTGTTTGGATCTCTGTAATATAAGGTAGCAACTCTATAGTTGAATCTGTTCCAATTAATTTGTATGGACGACGAGCGCACAAAACAATAGCTATCGGAAATGAATAACCTTTATTTGGCAGAGATCGAGCACATTTTTTCAAATGAGATATTGCCGTATCTAATGCATTTTCACACCCATGAACTTTTGCCATTTCTTTTAATTCTGCTAAATTAGTTACATCTTCAGGATTGTACCGATCGGCAATGAAAAGTTCACCAGAAGGTAATTTTCCAGGCGTAATAATAATTGCGATACTAGTCCCCATCGAAATATTACTAGACAATTGTTTGTCATGCAAAATTTTTCCTAAGTTACCAGAAATTTGTGAATTAAGACTTGGGCTGATACTTATGAGATTCTTCTCTATTTGTCCATTAATCGAATATTTTGTTTTTGTATCTTTTTGAGAGTAAGACCTTAAATACACAAATGGAAAAATGTGGTGTTTTTCATTACGTGAAACTAGGTTTCTCAGATCGGAAGCATCTGCAACAATTAAACTATCGAGATTATCTCTTCTAACAGCCTCCCAACCTTGCGCTGGATCGATGAGTGTTCCCATTGCCGCTTTTTCAAGCCACCGGATAACTTGATTTACAATTTCCAATAGCCCTCTCACTGTGAGCAGTTCGTTCAAGTCCCCATCGTAAATGCACGGAACGATTGGTAAATTCGGTGAACCTGGCTGGATGTGCGCGTGAGATCGATCGAAGTCGTCTCTGAGTTTGACTGTTGGTGCATGAATGGGATAGTCAGAAGGAAATACGAAGGTCACAGGTTCGATTCCTAAAACCCCATTGGGACTTTTGCCAGCCGCCGTCCACTCCGATGGTAATCCAACTTGAATGTCAGCTACGATAATCACCGATCCATTTTTTCCATCCTTACAGAGGTTGGATAGTTCTCGGACAGCAGGATGCCGCTCTAAAAGCTTAATCCCATTCCAAATAGCTGACTTGCTGGCTAACAGTTGTTCTAGTTCGGATTCTGACAACACGTAATATCCTCCTTACCCATGTGCCAAAGGCTGGCGACCGATAGCACCGCTCGAACCAGATGGAACGGCAAAATAACTAGATATTCTAGGTCCATTACTTGTGATTTCAATTTCTAGGATATCTGGTGTATTTGTGTTGGGGTGCTCACCAGTACATTTGAGCGTTCCTGATACGTTATCTGTGATTTTTTTATAGTAATGCTTTGCCCCAATACAAGGAGGATCTGAATTATCATCTTGAATCGGCTTGCAGCTTGCCACGATTATTGCACCAGATTTGGCTTGAGATAGTGCATTCAGAGCATTTTGACTAATGTTCGCTTCACCACCTTTCTTGCTCCAACTCTCATAGGAAATTGAGTGCCACGAGCAGTGATGGGGCGTTTGTAGCACATGATATTTTAGCCGATCGGTATTCTGATGCTTACTCCACAGTTTCTCCCAGATGGCGACTTCAGCATCGCCCCCAGTCAAGAATAGACAAGCATCTGCTTTATTTCCACATCGAATTGAGAATTGAAGAATAACGCTCGATTGGTTTTTTGTCAGAACCTCCTCCTCTCCAGGATCTTCCGACTTTGGTAGAGGGGCAAGTAAGTAAGCTGTCATGCCTGAGTCTACAAAACCGTTCACCTTTGTAATCTGCTCGTCAACTTTAATCAGGATTGATGCCAGATCGTCGGTTTTCCCATTTTCGTCTTCACCCATAATCATGACACGATTGCCATTGCTAGGAACTCCACGATCTCGAAAATATTGAACCCGACGCTTTGCTTCAGATCTGAAAGCTTTAGCGTCTTCAGATACCGTCCAATCTTTAGAGGCACGTCGAAATACCATTGGCGAAGACCACAGTTCCCGAATCAGAATCTTGTCGCTGGGGCAATCCTCTGGTTTCCCTAAATGAAAGTGTTTGGCAATGCCCCTACAATGATCTAGATCTGGATGGCTTAGTACAAATATGTCTACATACAAGCGATCGCTATCATCTTGCTTTAGTCTTTTCCTAAGCATTGACGCGACATCTGGAGGCTCTTGTTTTGGGTCATCGGCAGATTCTCGAATATTGACATCAATTAATATCGTTCTGCCGCTTTCAAGCTCGATCAGAGTCATATCGCCATTATCGACAGGAAAAAATACAATTTTCGGAGCCATTTTTTGATACTAATCGGGGTAAGGTAACGATCGACAGACATGTTAATCCGCAGATAGGGGCGTGAGTAGCAACGGAACCAAAAACCGTGTTAACGGTGAAATTCTCTAAAATCTGATGATTCATGAGTTAAATTTATCTATTGACCATCGAATGCGACTTTCATAACTCTCGATCGATTGGGTTAACTTATATCGTG
>JBBRVB010000409.1:0-3951 GCA_038247275.1 Chroococcales cyanobacterium | reverse complement strand
CATCATTAACCGATCTAATCGCCAATCTCCAAGAGCCAGTCGAGAGTCAGGAGTTCCGAATCAAGATTAATACCGATAATTTTCAAGCATCCGGTAATGAAGTTATCGAGCAAATGCAGACATTTTCAGCGAGTCAAGCCGACTGGAAAATCGTCCCTAATAACTATGAAGGGGTACGCGTCGCTTGTACTTCTGAGGATGAAGCTGGTTGGTTCCTCTTACGATTATCCCTTCACGATCCGGTAATTCCGGTGAATATCGAATCAAATGTAGTGGGTGGTATCGATCGCATCAAGCAGCGATTATTATCCTTTTTAAAAACTCAGGAATCATTAGATTTAGCTACCTAAATATTCAATCTATCGGTCGTATGAGTTTGAGCTTACAAAATATCTTTACGTTTTTGTAAGAAGGCAGTCACGCTAAGATAAACAACAATGTGAATTAATAACATCAGCCAGTTAAAACTTAAATTAACCCAAGTTTGTTCGTAGGCGAGACCAGTGGGAAAGGGTAAATCTTGAATCGAGCCAGTATTTAGTGCGGCTGGGACTAAGCTGTTGACATTGACGATCGTCCCGTAAGCCCCGATCGCCCATCGACTCAACATTAGATAAGAAATAATCGCTCCGACTCCTTGGAGTTTAAATAATACTCCTGAAAAAATGATTTGTGGGAGGAGTAATAAGGGTAAGGCACTATTGGCTTGACTACTGTTGCCAACGGCGGCGGAGACTAATAATCCTAGGCTAAAACTGGCGGTGAGGGTGAGAAAAGTATTGATAAAGATGCCTAATTGCCAGGAAATCAAGCCGGATGTGGGAGCTTTGAATCCAGTTATAATTGTTAATAAGATGAGAAGCGTTTGGACGATCGCGAGTGCGGCAAGAACGGTAAATTTAGAGCCTAAATAAGCAGGAATTTGGAGATTAATCAAGCGTTCGCGCAGATAAATCGCGCGTTCTTTGACAATTTCCTGTAACGAGCTAGATAAGCCTACCCATAATGAGGCGCAGGTAAAGACAAATAATACTTGGAGTGCCAACCCAGGTAAACCCGTATCCGGCGAACTCCCGATTACGAAAGGATCTTTATCGCGGAGGGCAAAATTTATCAGGCTGATTCCAGCGGGTGCGGTGGCTAAAGCTAGTCCTAAATTCACTCGATCGCGAGTAATCAAGCTAAATTGACGTTGGGTGAAAATTTGCCATTGACGGACAGCATTGACTTGTTTGGCGGTGGGGGGGAGTTGGGTAGCGTGGGTGGTAGTGGGATTGAGGCTATTGGTGACATATTTTTGGTAGTAGCTGGAGTTACGATACAAGTCCACATAGAGATCGATCTGGGCGACATCTTCCAGCTTGATATAAATATCGGCAAAATTCTTCACGCCAAAGAAGTTGAGTGCTTCAGTCGGAGAGCCAAAATAACAGAACTTACCATCCCTACCTAGAAAGACAATCCGATCGCACTCGGTAATATTTGCCGTAGCATGAGTTACCAAGACGATCGTCCGTCCGCCTTGATGCGCCAGATCGCGCAACAGTTCCATCATTTGCTTGTCCAAGCCCGGATCTAATCCCGATGTGGGTTCGTCTAGAAAAAATAGTTTGGGATTGGCGAGTAATTCCACGCCGATACTTACCCGCTTGCGCTGTCCGCCGCTGAGATTTTCGATCGCAGCTTTGCGGCGGTGAGTCATCTTGATGTCATCTAAGGCTCGCTCCACAACTGCTTTAACGTCGATATCGGGAGGGAGTCGCAGTTGTGCGGCATATCGGAGGACTTCTTCGACACTCAGATTCATGTGGATGATATCGTCTTGGGGCACATAACCGATCTGGGTGCGATAGATATTAAAGTTCTGGCGCAAGTCAGTACCATTTAAATACACTACACCTTTGGTTGGTGCTTCAACGCCTAATAACGTCCGCATCAGCGTCGATTTTCCCGCACCACTTCCGCCCACTAAGGCGACAAATTGACCGGGTTCTAGGGCAAAGGAGAGGTCATCTAACCGCCGTTTGCCTTTGGTTTCGAGGATCAGATCGTGTACGTCGAGGCGAATTTGGTTGCCGCGATCGAGAATCTGGATTTCATCGCCTCTAATTACCAGCGTAAACGGGCCAATTTTAATTGTCGCACCATCAGCGATCACTGTCGGCTGGGTGACGCGGCGATCGTTGACAAATACGCCATTGGTACTGCGATCTCGTAAGACATACCTGCCGCTCCCATCCCCGGAGATCGTCGCATGAGTGCGGGAGATCGTGGGGGCATCTAGTTGTAGCAACGCACTAGCATCGCGACCGAGCGTAATCTTTCCTTGCTTGAGCGAGACAGCTTTAGTTGCAAAATTGCTGTTGGCGGGAGTAATTGTGTTGGGATTGATATAGGCGATCTGAATTAGCGATTTGGGGTCGAGTCCTACATTCAGTCGCATTCCATTTGTCAAGCGACAACCTTGTTGTGGCGTAATTAGAGCTTGGTTGACATACAAGCGATTACCGCTGGGTGTTTGACCATCACCATCAAAAATGTAGTAATCACCGCCATCTTGCCGGAGAGTGGCTTGTTTGCGCGAAAAGATCTGCCAACTGTCGGGTACAGAAAGATCCGCAAGGCTAGGATCGCGACCGAGAATATGTTGGGGTTGGGTAAGTTCAAAGTTGACGCTTTGCCCTTGGTTATTAATTTGTAGGAAGGGATGGTTAAATACCTGGGTTTTGGCGGTCATCAGGGTGGTAGTAGTAATTGGACGCAGCTATTTGGGTACGCTCTAGGATAAGTCAAAAATAGATTTTTATCTTACCAGCGCAAATTTATATGTCGCTCAGTTTATATCCGATCATCAAAGAACTCGGCGACGGCGGTTTTGGCAAAACCTTTTTGGCAACAAATACGCTCTTGCCCGCTCGTCCCTATTGTGTCATCAAACAGCTAAAACCAGTAGGTAACGATCCACAATTACAACAGTTAATTCAAGAACGCTTTGAAAAAGAAGCAACGATTTTAGAAGGATTGGGCGATGGCAGTCAGGGGATGATTCCGCGTCTGTATGCTTACTTTGTCGAGCAAGGTGAGTTTTATCTCAGTCAAGAATACATCGACGGTCAAACCTTAAGCGATCGAGTTCGTATCCAAGGATTATTTACCGAGCAACAAGTTAGAGATTTACTCACAAATATTCTGCCGACATTAACCTATGTGCATAGTCGGGGCATCGTCCATCGCGATATCAAGCCCGACAATATCATGCTGCGCCAGCGGGACAATCAGCCAATTTTAATCGATTTTGGTGCAGTTAAAGAAACGATGAATACGGTGATGCGAAATTCGGGAAATTCTACGCGATCGATCGTCATCGGTACGCCAGGATTTATGCCGATCGAACAATTAGCTGGTCGTCCGATGTATACCAGCGACATCTATTCACTCGGTTTGACGGCAATTTATGTATTGACTGGCAAAATGCCAGAGGAAATTGGTAGCGATCCCAGTACTGGAGATATTAGTTGGCAACCCTATGCAGCTAATGTATCACCTCAGTTAGTTGAGGTCTTAAATAAAGCAATCCAACCTTCATCGCGCGATCGCTACACCAACGCTCAAGAAATGCTGGCTGCGCTGACGATTACCGCACCAGTACCCCCACAAACTACCGTCCAATATCAGCCGAAACCAACGATCGTCTCTTCAACGCCTGCGACTACTCAAGAACAACAAACAGTATATGTACCAATCGATCGACATCCCCAAGACAAATCGAATCACCCTCAAAATCC
Organism: Chroococcales cyanobacterium; assembly: GCA_038247275.1. Lineage (GTDB taxonomy): Bacteria > Cyanobacteriota > Cyanobacteriia > Cyanobacteriales > Chamaesiphonaceae > Chamaesiphon. The sequence continues at coordinate 166 of JBBRVB010000409.1, read as the reverse complement.
GCTCGTGGCTGCGGCAATCGGTGTCTGTGTTGGTGGTGTTCTAACCCACATTCCGCACTTCAGTTTTTACGACAAGAAATTTGTAGCCAAAATTAACTGAGAATTATATTAAACACATTTGCCAGGTTGTAAATTCGATCGAATTAGCATGACATTCTCTAGTCTT
>JBBRVB010000408.1:0-3953 GCA_038247275.1 Chroococcales cyanobacterium | reverse complement strand
TTTGTCGCAATCTTTAGAAGCGGCGACATAACTGAAATTGTGGCTAGTGCTGTGCTCACATTTTGGTGGCGTAGAAGGTGGGATGACAGTTTAAGTATGTTCTATCGGTGGCGTTTGAGTCGATCGAGACAGCCGATCGAAGTGCGTTCGATCGGTAGGTTGACTATAAATATATTACCTAAATCTAAGTGAGCAAAAGTCGATCTCGATCGAGAATCAAGTTAAAATAGATCCAAATATTCAGAGATAGAAAGATTAGTCCTTAATTATAACAAGTATTGACCGAAATCGATCGATTATCATCAACAAAGCAGATTCAAGTCATCGAATATATTAAGACTAGACAAGGAATCTCAGTATTAGAAACTATATATTTACTTACCCAAATCTATCCAACATTGATATTTTAGTGAGCGGACTTGGTATCCTGTAGCTACAATGCCAGATCTGAAGGGTGAGAGATGCTATAATTTTTAACAATTAATAATTTTAAACACTCAATCAACATCAGGCAATCGATTGAAGGATTGTTTCCAGATGTTAGGTCAAAAATTAATTACAGACTTGTCTCTATTCAAGGTTGACTGTTAGGGCATTTCACAATCAAATAACTAATCCAAACACCATGCTCGGCAAGTATTCGCATTTAGGGATTATAGGTGGGGTGGTACTCTCAGCTCTAGCTGTGACACCATTAGTCGTGGCGCAAATCCTCACGCCCAAGCTATTTGTCTCATACCCTCCAGCCAATTATCAGACAGCAAGCGATCGGATTTTCTTGATTGGGAGTGCGCCGAGCGAAGGAAAAGTATCGGTGAATAATCAGCCCGTACCCCGCAGTCAACGTGGGCATTTTGCCTCTGTCTTCAATCTCAAAGTGGGTAAAAATACCTTCGAGGTCAATTATAAAGGACAGTCTAAAACAATTGTGGTGACTCGATCGGCAGCAGCGATCGCGATACCTAAAAATAGTTTTGCTCCCAATTCGCTGGAACCTCAAGGCGACATGGCACGGATGCCAGGGGAACTAGTCTGTTTTGGGGCAACCGCACCGACTCAAGCCAAAGTGAATGTCAATGTGGCTGGGCAAGATATCAAACTCCAAGAGCAAGGTAATCGGATCGATTTACCCGACAATAAAGCAGCCTTGATCGATCGCAATCAACCTCAAGCCATGTATGGTGCAGGGCAATATCTGGGGTGTGCGATCGCTTCAGCAGCAGCCGATTTGGGCAATCCGACCTATAAACTAGAAGTGGGCAATCCACCGACGACTGTTGTTCAAGCCGCTCCTGGTAAAGTGCAGATTTTATCGCCATTGAATCTCGACATCGCCGAAGTCAAAGTTGACAGTGGCATTACCCGCACGGGCGCGGGTTCGGATTTTAGTCGGCTGACACCTTTGCCCAAAGGCACCAGGGCAGCTATTACCGCTCGTCAGACAGGTAATAATAATGGTACTCCCGCCAACTGGGTGCGGCTCGATTATGGCGGTTGGATCCTGGCGGAGCAAGTGCAGATAACTACCGGCGTAACCATCCCCCCCACAACGATTGTTAAAAGCTTAATGAGCAAAGAGCGTGAAGGTGCTACCGATGTCATCATCCCGCTCCAAGTGCCTGTGCCGATTACCCTCGAACAAGGTACCGATACCATCACCCTGACGCTTTACAATACTACTGCCCAAACTGACATTATCCGCTTCAATGATAACCCCATCGTTTCACGGCTAGATTGGAAGCAAACTAGCCCTGGAGTGGTCCAATATGTCTTTAACCTCAAATCAAAACAACAGTGGGGTTATAAGCTCAAATACCAAGGTAGCAGCCTTGTCCTCTCCCTGCGTCATCCGCCCAAAATCGACAAAAATAATCTCAGCAAGCCGCTGACTGGTACCAAAATCCTCCTCGATCCCGGACATGGCGGCAAAGATCCTGGAGCCGTTGGGCCGAATGGTTACACGGAAAAGGAGGCAAATCTCTATGCTGCCAAATTACTCGCAAATGAGCTAGCCATGCGCGGTGCGTTGGTGTATCTGTCGCGAGAGTCCGATATATTTATCGAATTAAGCGATCGACAGACAATTATTGATAATCTAGAGCCAACCCTCGCATTGTCAGTGCATCACAACTCTCTTCCCGACGGTGGTAATCCTGATACCAAAGGTTTTTCTACCTATTGGTACCACGCCCAAGCTCAGAGCCTAGCTATATCCCTCCACAATTATGTAGTCAAAGATACCGGTCGCCCTTCCTATGGGATCTTTTGGAACAACCTCGCCCTCGCACGTCCGGCATCGGCTCCCTCAGTCCTCTTAGAATTGGGATTCATGAGCAATCCGAGTGAATTTGAATTAATTGCCGATCCGCTGGAGCAGCAGAAAATGGCAAGATCGATCGCAGATGGCGTTACCAAGTGGTTACAGTCATCTACGAATTAGCCACTGGAGATCGAGCTGAAAATTACCGCTGATGTTGACCAAATTGCAACTCATAGACTTCATCTTCCTTTTCAGTGACGATCTTCAGATTCGATCGCGCATAAGCGACACATAATAAAGCATACCCCTGTGCTTGCAACTCGGGACTCACGCCCATCCCTTCACTTTGTTCGATTTCACCTTCTAAAATCTGCGCTGCACAAGTCGTACAGACTCCCGCATTACAGGATGTGGGTAAATAGATGCCAGCCGCACCAGCCGCACGGAGAATTTGCTTGTCTTCAGGAACTTCAATCGTGTGAATTTCTCCCTGATGATGGATCTCAACAGTATAAATTTTCGTCATGGGTGATTGATGATGAGTGGATCGAAGATATTTAAGAAGATATCCTCCACTTTAGCAAGTTCTGGCACTAGCAAATCATGTCTCATCCCCAGTTTCATTCAACCAAGCATCGATCTATTCACGTTCGCTCGTGGTGGAGATTGTGCCACATTGGCATCGGGATGTTATTGGCACTAGGGAGCGGCGGATATTTACCTGGTGTCAGCAGTCATGCAGCTATTTTCGATCGATCTGGGCAAAAAATCCCAGATCGTGAAGTGAATTCCGATCGCGTTAACTGGCAGATGTTATCGACTAACGCTGGACGTAAATATAATGGGGTGGGCTTAATCGATGTCAATTATGGCCTGTGTACGGGGTTTCTCATCGCCACTAGCAAACATCCTAATGCTCCTGCTTATGTGCTTACCAATGGGCACTGTCAGGGCAAATCGGGGCAATTACCTGGCGCGCGGGAAATTCTGGTCGATCGACCCACTCAAACCCAGTTTACGGTTAATTACTTCCATGATTTTAAATCCAAGCGGCTGACTATTCCCGTCAAACGTCTAGTCTATGGCACGATGAAAAATAATGACATCGCCATCCTTGAATTAAAGATCGCTCAACGGGAACTCCAACAAGCGGGCATCAACCCGCTCCAGGTTGCCGCCAAGCCCCCAGCAGTAGGCGAACCCTTAATCGTCGTCGGAGTGCCCTCCGAAGGCGTTCGAGACCAACTAAATTTTCTCCACGCCACTACCTGTCACGCTGGGGAATTAGCGAATATCAAAGAAGATGTCTACAACTGGACAAAATCGATTCGCCACCATTGCAGCATTGTCGGCGGGATGTCCGGTTCGCCGATGATTTCCCTCAAGACTAACCAAGTCGTAGGTATTATCAATACTGGTGTCAATGATAATGCCACCAATCAACCCCCCTGTAGTATCAACCGACCTTGCGAAGTTGGTAAGAATGGTTTGGTGCAAACTTTCCCGCAAGCAAATTACGGTCAACTAGTAAATCGCATTCCCACTTGTTTCGATCGACGTGGCATCTTCAATCTCGATCGCGATACCTGTCAATTAGAACGTCCCGAGCGTCCATTGTGGATAGTTGACAGTTGACCGTTGACAGCGAGGTGCCGTATCTAAAACGACGAACCAGGGGATAAATCCCCTGGTT
>JBBRVB010000407.1:0-4012 GCA_038247275.1 Chroococcales cyanobacterium | reverse complement strand
CCGGAGAATCGATCGATAGTGAGTAGAGGGTAGAGGGTAATGGGTAGAGGGTAGTGGGTAGAGGGTAGTGGGTAGAGGGTAATGGGTAATGGGTAATGGGTAATGGGTAAAAGAATCATACTCTCTCCTAGTCCCTGTGTCTCCCGCATCCGCACCCGCATCTCCCATTCCAAGTTGGGAAGATCTTCACTGCCAAACTCTAGCGACTCACCCTAAGAGCTTATAATTGTTACCGATAAGTATCGCGATTAAATCAAGAAGCTCATGTGGAAAAAAATTACCGTGTCATTAGTCCTGACACTGGCGATCGTCTTACAACTTAATGTCGCTCCATTGCGAGCTGCGGGACTTCAAGGCTATATCGATACTGCTGATGGCTACAAGTTTCTCTATCCCAATGGTTGGGTAGCTGTCAAAACCACCAAAGGCGCGGATATTATTTTTCATGACTTGATCGAATCTAGCGAAAACGTCAGTGTCGTCATCAGTCAAGTCGATAAGGATAAAAAACTCAGCGATTTGGGTACGGCTGCGGATGTGGGCTATAAGTTGGGCAAAAACGCGATCGCGCCACCAGGATCGGGGCGGGAAGCTGAGTTGATTAGTGCCCAGACTCAAGAAACTAAAGGTAAAACTTACTATATCCTCGAATATGATGTTAAGTTACCAACTAGCCGTCGCCACAACATCGCCAGTGTCGTTGTCAGTCGCGGTAAATTATTTACCTTCAATGCCTCGACTACCGAGCGTCGGTGGGAGAAAATGAAAAAAGTCTTCGGGGAAGTCATCAATTCTTTTAGCGTGGCTTAACTAGCCACTAATTACCAGTTACGCCAGCATGACTACCAACTTTGTCCTCGCTTCCGCTTCCCCCGCCCGCCGCCGACTGCTCCAAAGTGTCGGGATTAATCCACTTGTCTGCGTCAGTCACTTTGATGAATCGCAAATTCAATTGACAGATCCGATTGCATTGGTGGAGACACTAGCGCAGCGCAAAGCCGAAGTTGTCTTGGAGCAAGTTAGCAATTCCCTGGTACTGGGCTGTGATTCGGTTTTGGTTGTCGATGGGGAGATTTTTGGCAAGCCTCAAAATCCGACTGAAGCATTTACGCGTTGGCAACAAATGCGGGGTAATCGCGGTACGCTATATACCGGACACGCATTGATCGATCAAAGCCAAACTAAGCAAGTTGTTCGCTGTGGCATCACCCAAGTTTATTTTGGTCGAGTATCAGATGCTCAGATCCAGGCTTATATCGCCACTGGCGAACCGCTAGTCTGTGCTGGGGCATTTGCGCTAGAAGGGAAAGGAAGTGCCTTCATTGACAAAATTGAGGGGTGTCATAGTAATGTCATCGGTCTAAGCTTACCCTTGTTGAGAGTGATGCTTGCCGAACTTAGCTACGATCTCAGTAATTACTGGTGAGTCCTTGTTATTCACACACTATGATCTCTAGCCAAGAATTTTACCAAAAACTGCAAGCCGGACAAATTAATGAAGCATTAGCACTAGCGATCCAAGCAGCAAGCGAACTAGACATCACCACCCGGATGACTGAGGAGTTGCCAGATCGCCAGTCTTGTGGTCATGAATACTTTCGTACCAAAATTAATTTACTGACTGGAAATGTCGAGCATGAGGTCAGTAACAAGGTCATTACCGACAGTAATAGCTATCTAGAACTACAACGATTACATATAGATCGAGTGGCGGATAGTCATCGGCTCGTGCGCGATTATCTCCAGCAGCTTCAGGCAATCCTCACCGCTTTACCCCCATCATCACCAGCTACTCAGGCAGATTTGACTCAAACCCCCGATCGATCGACTGTCACCGCCGCCGCTTCGGTAGAGTCTCAATTCGATCTCGATCCCGATCTTAATGACGAGTTAGATTTGTCGGTAGATCGCGAAGGCGAGGTGTGGGAAGAATGGGTCGAAGATGAAGACTTGCGGTTTGAAACAGGGACACCACAACCACGCTCGACTGCACCCATTTCGACCTTCGCCGATCCTCCCCAACACTCACAGAGCAGGTCACTAAATCCGCTGGCGATCAAGCCAATTGCCCTGCGATCGACAGCGATACTAGTCGATAGTTCGGGATGGGACAAGTTTGCACCTGAATATATCGGGACTGATGCCGTTGCTGCACACCGACAAATTACTAGCGGCGATCGAGATCTCCTGGATGATTTATTGGCAGATTTAGATGTCTAAAGCTAGTTGCTAATCATAAATCCTGGTGAAACGGCAACGGGTAAAAGACAACAGGCAACAGTAAACTTGAAGTATTAATTGTCAACCGATCGAGTATGTTAACTTTGCTAAATTTTTCGGTAGGGATGTTCGATTTATGTACTGTACTCCAATTTCCCGAATTAGATTTCACTAGTTTTTCGAGCGCAATTAGCGATCGCGGCGATGGCACTAGATCCTTACTGGCATGGACATTTGTATCGCCGGGAGAAGAGATCTTTGAGTATGGGTGGTTCCGGCTGAAATGGTATGGCGTATTGATTGCCAGTGCGGTATTAATTGGTATAAATTTATCGATGCGACTAGCCAAGTCCCGACAGGTCGATCCTGAAGCAATCTCCGATCTGGCAATTTGGTTGGTACTCGCGGCGATTCCATCAGCACGGTTGTATTACGTTGTCTTTCAATGGCCGACTTATGCCAGGAACCCCGAGCAGATTATCAAGATTTGGGAAGGGGGTATTGCCATTTATGGCGCAATCATTGGTGGATCGATCGCCGCAATTATCTTTGCCAAACTTAAACAGATTCCCTTTTGGCAGTTAGCCGATCTAGTCGCACCTTCACTAGCATTAGGACAAGCGATCGGTCGCTGGGGAAATTTCTTCAATTCTGAGGCTTATGGCTCCCGCACAGATTTACCGTGGCGGTTATATATTCCCAAAGCAGCCGATTATTTTCACCCGACATTTTTGTATGAGTCTTTGTGGAATCTACTGGTATTTACAATTTTGATGTGGTTATTTATCGATGATACTCGACACCATCGCCTGAAGACTGGTTCGCTGTTTTTAGTTTATTTAATCACTTATGGGATCGGAAGATTTGGGATCGAAGGTTTGCGGACGGATAGCCTCATGCTAGGTTCGCTCAGAATCTCACAACTAATTAGTTTAGTGGGAATTGCCATCGGCTCGATCGGTTTATTGTGGCTATACGTTCGGCAGCGAAATTTACCAGATGTGGCATGACTGAATCGCTAGAGTTACAGCCAAATTTGGCGATCGAACTGTTGGTCTCGGTCAGATCGGGTCAGTATTTAGAGTTGACACTCCCCGCACTCGGTTCGGTTTCGCTTTCGCTCACTCTCACCTGAAAGTACGGGGATTCTTCTCTCAATGATTCGCCTTGCCATCACAGGTTTATACCAGCGATAGTAGAGGGCAAATCTCCAGAAGCGTTGCTTGCGTCTAGCGCAAAGGTTCCGACGTGCCCCGCCGTACCCAATCCTGAGTTAAGGATGTTTATACCAGCATTGTGATCTCTATCTAATACACAGCCACATTGACAAACATGGGTGCGAGTAGACAAAGACTTCTTCACAATTACGCCACAAAGTGAGCATTCTTGGGACGTGTAGGCAGGGTTAACCGCAATAGTTACCCGTTTAAAGACCTTGCCAAAATACTCTAACCAAACTCGAAATTGATACCATCCAGCATCATTATGTCGTCTACAACGTCTACAACGCTTTGACAGAGGGCTTTTAACGCTATAGACATATTATACAGCGTTAAATTCTAACCGTAAAAATTATTCTACTGGAAAATTGACTGTAGCGCGAACACGATCTTGAAATGCTGTTAAGCCACCACGAGTCTGGGTATTCTCTCGAAATACGCGTTGGGAGATTGTAGGATTCTACTATGACCGCTATATCGTTACTAAATCTCTAATTCGGGGAATGCTATCTATAGCAGTGACAAGCTATTAGTGTTTTCTAAGGTAGGTAACTATTATGGATAGTGAGGAT
>JBBRVB010000406.1:0-4014 GCA_038247275.1 Chroococcales cyanobacterium | reverse complement strand
GATCGACCTCAAAACCCTGACCGCTCCTAACCCCGCCCTGCTTCGCGAGGACGGGGAATGCGTCACGGAATTTGTTCAAACAGGTAAGGTATAGCGTTTCTCAATTGCTTCGGTAATTCGATCGCGACTTACCGAAGCTGAAATATCAGTAGTTGTTTCAATTTGGCTTACCTCCTCTGCTAAGGTTTCATCTTTAATCGCATTTTGGAGCCAAGTCGAGTAATCTTGACGATGCAAATGATGTAACCAAGTCAGATCGTCAACTCCTGCCGCTAACTGGATAAACATAGTTAGATTTTGGGCTTTTAAATTTAACTGTTCATCTACACCCCTAAAATAGAAGCAGCGATCGTTACCCAATACACCTTCAGCATATGTTCGCATATGTCTTTGTCGTTCTTGTCGAGGTGGGATTACCTCAAATTGAAATGGTTGCTCGTCAGTTTTTAAATACCAAGCAACTCCCTCTCCAGATGCAAGTTCTGATGGAAGTGGATCGATCGGTAGTTCATGTCCTACAGCATTACAGAAATCAGTAATTGTCTGCATCGGTGACTTGACAGCGATAATCGTATCAACTAAAGCTAAGGCGGAAGCTGCCACATGTTCGGGATGGACTGTAACCATCAAAATCCCATTTACAGACTGAGGCAAGGTAACCGCAGCATTCCAAGACGAAGGGAACATATGGTGGACTTCATCAATCAAGATCCAATGAGGTCTTCCAGTTCGCACTCGCATTTCTAACAAAGAAGGTAGCAGTTGAGCCAGAAATGCAGGGCGATCGTCTACCTTTACCCCCATGAGATTGACCACTAAATTTTGTTCTGGCTTACTCAAAAGAGTCAAAATTTCAGTCGGATTAGGGATTTGTTGAACATTTCCCAATACGACAGTACCAGCAAAGTTTTGATAATCGCCTTCAGGATCGATGATACAAAACTGATAGCCTTTCTCTATAAATCTCTCTAGCATTCCCGTCGCTAGAGTTGATTTACCTCCACCCGAAGTGCCTGCCAGCAAAATATTTCGGTTCAGTGGTTGGATATGGGCATCTCGCTCTGCGTTGAGTTTACCCAATGAGATGCTATGTCGCTCTGGCAAAAATGATGATTCTTGTAAATCTTCCATCAATAATCGATCGATCAATTCAATTACACCATCGCCTCGATCTGCTTGAGTTACCCAATCCACTTCAGTCTTTACCGATGGGAGAGCATTAGCGACTGCCACTGCAAACTCGCTGATTTTCAGGAAAGCAAGGTCATTCTCGGCATCGCCGATCGCTACCGTATTATGCACCGACAAGCTCATTCGGCTGAGAGCAGCACCTAGTCCTGAAGCTTTATTAACTCCTGCTGGTAGAACCATTACCGCACCTTTATTAAAGATGACCTGTAAGTCTAAGCCGAGTTCGCGAATTACGTTAAGAACCTCTACTTCGTGGGGTTCCCAAGTTGCGACAATGACTTTGCCAACTGAGAGTGGATGAATATTCCGCGATTGCAATGTTTGCACAAAGTTTTCAGGGGGTAAACTACCTAGTAAAAATTCTTCGCGAGTTGCGGGAAAGTATAAGGCCGCTCCATTTTCACTGACTATGCAATCAAACAGGTTAACTTCAGGAAATACTTGACAGAGATCGTCCAGTTGCCTGCCTGTGACTAAGATTAGCTTTCGTCCAGTTTTTTGAAGTTTTTTGAGGGCTTCTAATGTCGGATCTGAGACCTTGCCCCCACTGGCTAAGGTTCCATCGTAATCAGTTGCTAATATTAAATAGTGCATAAGTTTAATGCTGCAATACAGCACTGTTAACAAAAATTTTTGTTTTCTATTAGTGTTATTGTCTCTCGATCGAATCTAAAACTGACATGTTATTAAGCATTATATACATTGCTCTGATTCATGGCTTTTGTTCTAGACACGTCTACCTAAACAAAAACTGCCCAGACGGAGTGACAACCGCAAGTTGGAAAGGTAGCGGCACATGGGTGACGATGTGCAGTCTAGGCTTTTACGAGTATCGATCGACATTTACAGAAACAGCGCACGGCTGAACACATTGCTGGCAATCTCTATGCTATCCACGAACTGTCGATCGATTGGAACAACCTCTAGAGCGGATCGATCGAGATGGATGAACATTAATTAACTATTTCACTAACGGCAATTCATCCCAATTAGTTGTAAATCTGTGCGCTCTAGCCACCACGCAACCATTGTTATTCGACAAGACCACAACGGGTTTACCCTCAAGGTGAGGCGCGAATACCCGTTCGCATGACACGTAAAAGTTATTACAGTCAACTAGAGCGAACATCTTACCTTGCATGGTTGTTGCCTCTATATTGAATAACGTACATATATCAATATAGGCGATCTAGGTGTCAGAATAGGGTTAAGTAGAAGCTAAGGACTAATAGCTAAGAATGACAGTCCAGAATGCTTACAATCTTTGAATTTGGAATGAGAGATGGAAAAGAAAACCGTGGCATGGTTTCAATCTAAGCTCAAAGCATGGGCGACTGAAAACCTGCGCGACTTTGCGTGGCGAAGAACGATCGAACCGTATCGAATCTTTGTTGCCGAATTTCTGCTCCAGAGAACGATCGCTGGGACTGTCGCACCGATTTACGAGCGATTTCTCTTGCAATACCCCACTCTAGAATCGCTTGCCGCCGCCCCAACCGAGAGCGTGGCTTTGCTGCTTCAACCCCTCGGTCTGTCGTTCAGAGCAGAGCGCATATGCCAGTCTGCCAATATTGTCATGCAAAAATATCAAGGCAAAATCCCAGCATCGGAAACGCAGTTGCTCTCGCTTCCAGGCGTTGGGAAATATACCGCCCGATCGATCTGTGCCAATGCCTTCGGACAACCCGTAGCTATTCTCGATACTAATGTGGCGCGAATTATCGAGCGTTTCTTCGGAATAAAGGGAGAGCGAGTCAAATCTCGTTGCAAGGTTCTGTGGGCTGCTGCCGATGCGGTCGCACCCAAGAGCGATGTCAGTCGGTGGAATTTGACCTTATTAGATTTCGGCGCGGCGATCTGTACTGCCAGAAAACCAAAATGCGATGAATGCCCGTTACGAGAAAAGTGTTGTTATTTCGCCAAACTAAGCGGCTAGAGATAGCATCATTTGAGTTGGAATAGAACACCAGACTCGAAACTGACCTGCTTCGGGGATAACGAGCGATGAAAGCCCCAAATCCAGATCTCTACGACAAGCGGTAATCGCGGCATTGCTGTTCTTATATGTACCACCTGCGACAAAGATCTGGCCCAAATAAGTAATGCCCTTTTCTTTGCCAGCAGGAGTGATGAGATTAATCGAGCGGGTATCTTGAAGTGATTCGAGAAACATATTTTTTAGCTCCGAGATTAAATTCTCTACCCCTTTAGTATTGATGGAGGAATGCTTTTTGTCTGCGATCGAGATCGGCTTCTACTTGCGATCGCTGTCACATTTATAGATTGCGCGTAACTGTTAAATCTAAAGTTAAACGCTATCATCCAACCATCCGCAAGCTTCACAGTCCAAATGTACGCGGCTAATGTCGGGCTTGAAACTAGCTCCACAACTCGGACACAGGTTAGTAAAAAGTGGGTGCGTGTCTAGAATTTCCCACTGCTCAGCTCTGGTCAGTCGCGGTTGATGGTCTTGCTCATAAACAAGTGTCGATCGAACTTCCCACACTTCTCGTTCTAGGGGTGAGCTTGGTCGAAAGTCGAGACGAGTTTCTGTAGTACCTGAGACTAGCTATAACTGATAGTGGTAATTTAAGGTAGTTTCGGTTTCTTTAAAAAACTAGGCATAAGATGGCGATCGCGGCGGAAAAGCAAAATAACTCGGAATCCTTTGAACAAAAACTATGGAAAACAGCCGATAAGCTGCGAAAAAATATTGATGCGGCGGAGTATAAGCATATTGTTTTGGGTTTGATTTTTCTGAAATACATCTCGGATGCGTTTGAGGAGTTGCACCAAAAGCTGATGGCAGGTGAGGGGGATTTC
>JBBRVB010000405.1:0-4020 GCA_038247275.1 Chroococcales cyanobacterium | reverse complement strand
TAGGGTAATTCAGATCGAACTGGTTGGCTGTAACCGAATCGAGTGGGGCGAGGGTGGTAATAATGTCCCTTGCTGATGCGTTGGAGAACACCTTCTTTAACCAATTGGGTGAAGGTTTTAGCAATGGTGGCTGAGGGGTAGTCGGCTAAATCTTGATGGTTCCAAAATCTTTCCCCGCCAGCAAGAATCCGTTGGCGGATAGATTCAGTCTTGGTGAGGGTTTTCATCGCGTGAAGAATGAAATGCTAGTCACTATCCCAATTTTAAGCTATTTTCCAGGTTTTTAACAAAAAAACTAGAAAAAAGTGGTTGTGCATCAAAAAATTGTGTGATAGCAAACTAGATCATTCCAACTCCAAGATCTATGAGTTAATCCAGCCCTTTGTGCTGCCGTCGTTCCCAATCTACTTGGGTTTCTAGTTTACGGATGGCTGCATAGGTAAATTGAGCGATTTTTTGTTCGGTAGGAGTCTTGAAAATCGGTGGGGATTCAGGTTGGGGAAACTGCGTAGTTGTTGATGCCGATGGTGGGTGAAGTTGGGTGTTGGGTTGGAATCCTAAGAGGCTGTCTAATTGAGATTGAGATATAAATGTTTCGGTTTTTTCTTTGAGCAATTCGGAAATGTCAATTAGCTGTGTCATCCGAATTTGGGAGTCGGGACGTTTGGCTTCATCGATGATTTCTTGGAATTTGTCGTGGGCGATGATGTTGAGTCGATCGACTGCGGTGACACCTGTGCGTTTACCGTAGGGAAGGCGTAGTCCCCGCCCGATCGATTGTTCGATCAGGATTCTGGCATTAGCAGCGCGAAGGGGAATAATCGTGTAGAGGTTGGTAACGTCCCAGCCTTCTTTGAGCATATTGACGTGAACGACAATTTCGGTAGGTTCGGCGGTGCTTTCCACTTTGAGCAGCCGTTCGACCATTTCGTCTTCTTTGGCTCCGGTGCTGCTGGAATCTACTTGAAGGATTTTGTCTCGGTAGCGTCCGTCAAAGAAGCTGTCAGACTCCATTAGTGCCACTAGTTGGGCGGCGTGAGTGGTGTCACGGGCGATGACTAAGATAAAGGGTTTGACGATCGGGACACTATTATTACGAGCGTAAGTTTCTAGCTCGACTTTGAGGCTTTCGTGGAGGCGAACACCATCTTCGAGTTTGATTCGCTCGATCTCTTCCGTGGGCATTCCAGCGGGGTTGAAGTCTTGGCGGGTGACGACGGCGGGTTCTTTGACGAAACCATCAGTCATTGCTTTGCCGAGGGGATAGTCGAAGATGACATTTTTGAAGGGAATTGCGGCTTTACTAGTAGACCTATCCGAAATATAATCTATGGACAAGAAAGGCACTAAAATCATAAAATAGTATTTTATCAGAAATGACAAATCCACTAAAATATATCGAAAATTATCCAGAACGAACAAAGCAAATTATAGGTATTAATTATCAACAGTGGTCAGCATTGGTAGAACTGGCAAAAGTTGAAGAAGAAAGGTTAAGAGTCGTACATGAGCAACAGAAGGTTAGGATTAACAAAAAAGGAGGAGGGAGACCAAAAATACTCAGCCAAGAGGAAGAAGTATGTTTATGCATATTTTACTTGAGACATTTGCCGACATTTGAAATATTAGGACTGCAATTTAATATTTCCAAAACAGAAGCAAACGATACATTTAATTACTGGATAAAAATACTGAGAAAACTACTACCATCTAGTCTAATGGAAGGGACAAGAAAAGATCGAGAAGAATTGGCGATAGTGAAAGAAATGCTTGCGGAGCAGGAGCTGATTGTAGATAGCTGGGAACAGCCTAGAGAGAGACCTAAAGACAATCAAGTCCAGAAAGAATATTATTCAGGAAAGAAGAAACAACACACATTTAAAGGTCAAGTAATTACATTGCCAGAAGGAAAAGATCTAGTTGATGTACAGGTTGGTAAACAAGGGAAAGCTAGTGATATTAATATATTTAGAGAGCAGCAGAGAAAATTCAATGTTGAGCAGAAATTTACTGGAGATAAAGGATATCAAGGTGGTGTGAATATTAAAACTCCTCAGAAGAAGCCAAAAGGAAAAGAATTAACAGACATCCAAAAAGATGCTAATAAGGAAATATCTAGTGAAAGAATATATGTAGAACATATAATTCGCCTAATCAAGATATTTAGAGCGGCAAAAGAAAGATTTCGGATGAAAGAAAATAAATATGAAGAGGTAATACTAACAATATGTGGATTAGTTAGATTGCGACTGGGAACATTAGTTTTACCAGTTTAATGATTATCAAGAAGCTCATAAATACAAAAAATACAAATAGCAATTAATAGGCTAATTTTAATAGCAATTAGCTGTATCTCTAGAAATATCGATGAAACACACAAGATATACTATGAAGTGTCTATCGATCGAAACCTATGCTTAGTCTAGTACACAAGTTTTTGGACAGGTCTATTGGATAAGTTGTTGGTAAACCTGCAAAGGTTGTCTTAGAAGTGAGTGGGATGGTGATAAATGTTTTCACCGAGTAATTAGTCTCGGTTTCAAACTCCTCACTCGTCCAGATAATGTGAGGATGAGCACCTCGAAAAACATGACTAGAATTGATAGTTAAAGAACAAGAAGCTGTCTGACACTCAACTTCTCCAGGTTCGGTTAAGTCATAGATATGAGTATGCCCAATTTTACAGCGCAGCGAAACTCGGTAGGGATCGATCATATAAATCCATCCCTGTCTTGGTCGTTGTCCAGCCACTCTACACTCCCAATTCCTCAAGTAGCAATTCTCGCTCTAGTGCTAAATTCAATGGCACTTTTTCCGAGCGTTCGTGTTTATCCTTAACTGCCAACATTGGCGCAGTTGCATAAACATACTTGAGAAGTTCTTCAATCTTTTCTGTAGAACTTCCAGCCCACTCACGGCGGATATTATCCAACATCAAATATAGACCTTGAGAAATTCCCAAACTATGCGGATCGAGTGGTACTGTTCCCATTTGAATTAAGATAGATTTCCCTTCTTCTCTCTGGATTACTTGTCCATTCAAATGAACTAAAGCCGCATCGATATCTTCATGCCACGGCCCAAAGGTATAGTAATACCAATCTAGATCGGTTAATTGTTTACCAGTCCATTTAACAGAATATAGATCCGCTAGATATAAAAATTTGACCAACTGAATTTTAGTAAGAAAACCGTTGGTTTGATAAACGAAATATAAAATTAATTTTTCTAACATCGAGCGAGGTTCCACGATTTAATTACCTCCTTAGCTGCGATCGGCTGACTGCAACAGTTCGCACGATCTAGTAAATTATATCTTAGCATCTCCATCGACCGATCGGCATCTGGTAGGCGCGATTCGATATCCATCCAGCGACGGAACTTGCTACATTCCCCCAGATAACAGATATCGATCATGTTCCATATCAAAAACGACCTGTTCTTCAACCTCATGGCGATCGCCAGAAATAGTATAACCGTGAAATTCTGTCAGCAGATCTTGAATGATCCGCTGATATTTTTTAGCCATCATCACTCATCCCCCCAAAACTCACCAACCGCTTCAATAACCCTTCTGTTTCCTGCTCTAATTGTAATATTTCCGCCGTCACATCCTCCAAACTCCGCAATGGCTGATGCTGATAGAAATACTTGTTAAAGCTAATCTCATAGCCGATTTGCGTCTTATCGATCGCGATCCAAGCATCCATCACATGGGGGCGCACCTCCGCCAAGAAATAAGCGTGAATCATCCGCTTGCCTCCCTCCCCAACTGGATAATTCAACGGCACATTCTCTGTATCCCGCAACTCGCTATCCGACTCATACTCAACATATTCCCCCGCCTTCGCCCCCGCCCAAGAACCATAGTCTGCTAGGGATTCCCCACTCGTATCTAAATCGATTAATAACTCCGCCAACCCCTCCGCCTTAAACTTATGTATCTTCTTCACCACCCTTTCTGCGGCTTCATCCCGCCAACTCACCGCATTTAATAACTGATTCTTCTCACTCGCCGAT
>JBBRVB010000404.1:0-4025 GCA_038247275.1 Chroococcales cyanobacterium | reverse complement strand
TTTGAGCGATGCCTGCAATCATGAACACCCAGCCAAACACCAAAGTTGAAACAACGCTGACAAAGAAAGGAAAGACGATCGCGACGATCCCTAATCCAATCGTCAGGATCGCCAGCGGCACGATCCATTTAGAATTAACAATTCGATCGTCAATTTCCGGCTCGATCGTTCTCATATAAATCTTCCTGTGGATAGACTACATCTGGCTCGACTAATCAAAAAATCCCGCGATCTCCAGCCAACCCTCTACACGGTACGTGCTGAATCTAGCGCGACTCGTCATAAACCCACTTCACGGTGAGTTGGTTGTCCACCTCAGACACCCCTGGCGCAGCCCAGGCAACTCGTGCAGCTTCATATAGTTCGGCCAAGTTCCGCACATTGCCACGAAGTGTTACCTTATGTCCGTCGGGTTCCACCCGGATCTTGTAGGTATCCAATAGCGCATTACGTTTGAACGCCGATTCGATCGCTGTTTCGATCGCTGTTGCCGTTACTTTGGGCTTAATTACAATCGAATTAGTTACCCCATTGACACCCGACAAGTGTTCCACAACGTTGCAGGCGGCGTTTTTTTGATATTGCCACTCCACTTCGCCATTGAGGGTAATCCAGCCTTCCTGCACTGTCACCTGAACGCCGTCCCGTGGAATTAAATTGCTCCACCCGATGTGCTGTGTGGCAGCAGCGGCAATATCAGTGTCATGATGATGCTCGGAACCCATGAACTGGACTTCGATCTCGTCGGCGATCGCCATCACCCCGGCAACCCGCTTGGCTGCGCGCACAGCTTCCATGCGTTCGCTATAGCTGGCGGCATAGCCATTGAGTGTCACAGTACCATCTTTGACCAAGACACCGATGTTTGTAACTTTTACATAAGGATCGTATTTGAGTTCTGACAATACATCTATTTTGATCTGGGCATCAGTTTTCTCGATGGTTTGGGTCGTATTCATAATTTTTGACCTTTATTTAATAGTGGTAAGCACTTTACACAACCTTCATCGCGACGATCGTGACCGATCGCTAGCGGTGAGGCTACGCCAACGATATTGCCTTTATAGTTGCGCTTACTTACTACTGTGAACAATCGCTGTTTGATTTACGGTATAAATTGATTGATTACGAGATGAATGTTAATCAAAAATAAATTTGCAGGGCGTGGCAGAATGACAAACAGTCCGCTCACAAATTCCTCAACTTTGCAGCCTAGAGTGGGTCAGTAGGTATCCTGCCGCTGTATATACTCACATCTTGCATCAAAACATAGTTACTAGTGTTTGAGGGGATAGGGGATAGGGGATAGGGGATAGCGAAAAGTGCGGGAACAGGGGTTTCCCCAAGTAGAGCACCTTTTCAAGATAGGGGATAGTTTTAGTGCGATTGAGTAAGTTTTGAGGCTATTTTCATCAGTTGTTATGTACTGGTGCAAGCTGTGAGTATAGCGATCCGATGCGATCCATATTGATAGTATTTTTGCTCTGTAGTCGAATCTGTTGATGTACAACCGCCAGAGCAATTTTCACTGGTGTTGAGGCTTGCCTTTAGCATTAGCCTCTGGCGATCGGTTTATCATGATAATTAGTACAGATTACCAATTTCTTCAACTAACCCTTAACTATATCGAAACATCTCAGAGATTTTGCCTAATGCAGTTTAGATTTTCGCAAGAACTAAATCGATTAATCGAACATTCTACAAACCAATGCGTCACAGGTGAGGCTCCATCAACGACTACTTTAGCCGAACTATTGGCACAAACATCGGGGCAAAGTTTTAGCATTGCGATCGCTCTATTGACGATCCCATTTTTATTACCCATGCCACCTGGAGTATCGGTTATTTCGGGTGGAGGATGTATGTTAATGGGGCTACAGATGATGGCGGGTTGGAAGACTCCTTGGCTGCCTCAGCGCGTGACTCAGATGCAGTTTTCTCCCGCATTTATGCAGCGATTGCTCAAGGTGATGCAGTCGATTACCAAGCTGTTGGAAAAATTTGTCCGTCCGCGAATGCTATGGCTGGCAAATAATCCATCGATTTGGCGGCTGAATGGACTCTGCATTTGTTGGCTGGCACTTTTGCTGACTTTGCCGATTCCCCTCACCAATCCGATCCCAACAGTGGGTATTTTACTATTTGTATTCGCGATTTTGGAGACGGATGGTTTGTTGATGTGCATCAGTTATGGCATAACGATCGCGATTACAGTAGCCGTATTTGGGATCGCTTATTTATTGTGGCGATCTCCAGAACTACTGCAATACGTCTAAACTAGCTCAACGAGGCAATAATAGTGCAAACGATCTATAATTGAAGAAACCCTAAGCAAACATTTGTATTCAGAGTACCCAACAATACTTTGTATTCTGTGATAATTGGAGAATATGAAGTATTGTATTAGTATTTAAGATTTAACAATAAGTGCAAGAGACGATAAGGAGGACATAAATAAATGGTTAGTGTTCTTGATGTAGCATGGTATTTTGTCCAAAAAGGTAGTATGGGCAAAAGTGTTACACAGCTTAAGCTCCAAAAGCTGTGCTACTACGCGCAAGGTTTCCATCTGGTGATTTTCAACACACCTTTATTCCCTGAAAGTATAGAGGCTTGGGACTATGGCCCTGTGGTGAATGATCTGAGAAAAATCCACTGCCACAGAGGAGCAGAAGCGATCTATCCAAACGAATCGGCTTTCGGATCTCCCCTTGTTGACGAAACTATTAAAGTGCTCCTGGATAATATATGGCGAGAATTTGGGCATTATAGTGCTGGGAGGCTTGTTGACATGACTCATTGTGAAGATCCTTGGATTGAGGCGTATCAGTCAGGTCGTAATACAATCATTTCTGAAAAAACAATGTACAGTCATTTTATGCCACGCAAGGGACAGCTAATTAATTGCGAACAGCTTGAGCCAGCGCAAGACATCATTACCGACATCTTTTTAAAAGATGGCAGTGTTGCAAAAATCCCGCTCTCTCAAGCAGAGCAATTCATGTCAGATAATGAGGATTCGATCGGGTACGGCAAAATCAACATCCGAGGGAAAAGACGTGTATCTCAAGAGTGTGCTTAATTTCCCGCTATAGTCTCTTGGCTACAGTACAAGATAACGTTTGCAGTAAAGCATTGCATCGATTTCCCGTTTTCCAAATCTTCATAACTTGTGGCATAACAGATAGTGCATCCAGAAAAGAATTTATATTTTAGAGACAAAGGGTCACTATCTTTGTCTCTATATGGTTTCTCCTTCCCAAGGTCTATGTACACATATGCCGCAGATTTTCCAATTCGGTAATTGTAATTTCGTCCGTATACGAAGCCATCATCTTCGGCTGCGTCAAATTCTGACTGTGAGAGGAATATTTTTGGGGTTTGGTTCATTTTCTGTTAATTACAAGTTAGTTTAGGAAATGCTTAATGTCTTGCTAGCTTCCCTAGAAGCTTTTCCCGATCCAGTTTGTAGGCTGTAACAGGGTTGTGCTCTAACTTATGTAATCTTGTTTCTAGCTCAGAAATCTTATCAATAGCCTTGACAAGAAGTTCAGCCATAATCTCAATTTGACTGTCTTGACTTGAATTCAACTCATTATTTAGATCTAAAGGCTCGTCAACTATCTCTTGGATAGAATCTTCACCCTGATTTTGTTCAATTTGAAATTGACTCTGAGATAGAAAATAGACCTTCATGCCTCCTTGAATCTGTCGATTTACCAAGACCTTCTCCTCAACTAGTTCGTTTAGCCGATCTCTTGCAAACCCTTCCTTACATTTCTTTCCAAATTTCTGCATAACATCAGAAACCGTGATCCGACCCTGATGACCTTCGATCTCTTGATCTTCAAGATGTTCAGGCACAAATTTGCGGATATCTTCTCGCAACTCATAAGACTCTTGCTTAGTAAGACGCTCTCCATAATCAGCGTCTGCAATGTCTGGTTCTGGCTTGCTATCGCTTCCTTGCCCTTCTTCTGGTTTGTAAGGTTGCGTGTTAATTTCGGATACGCGATCATTAATGT
>JBBRVB010000403.1:0-4060 GCA_038247275.1 Chroococcales cyanobacterium | reverse complement strand
TTGCCTTCGGTTGTGAATGAAAAAGGTGTGATTAAAAAGGTTAACCTCACCCTCAATGATCCAGAGCAACAACAGCTCATTCATTCTGCACGGATTCTCCGGGACATTTTTGACACGCTGGCACTCTAAGGCGATCGCCACACACACCACAAAATGGCTAAATTAATCCTCATCCGTCACGGACAAAGCCTCTGGAATGCAGCGAATAAATTCACTGGCTGGGTGGATGTGCCTCTGAGCAAACAGGGACGCGCAGAAGCCACAATCGCCGCCTGTAAACTCAATGATTATCGAATCCAAGTTTGCTTTACCAGTCTGTTATTTCGCGCGATCGAAACTGCAATTGTCATCCTCACCGAACGAGCTGAGATCTGCGA
Source organism: Chroococcales cyanobacterium (assembly GCA_038247275.1). Taxonomy (GTDB): domain Bacteria; phylum Cyanobacteriota; class Cyanobacteriia; order Cyanobacteriales; family Chamaesiphonaceae; genus Chamaesiphon. The sequence continues at coordinate 3,683 of JBBRVB010000403.1, read as the reverse complement.
CGGCAGAATTCCCATTATCAAACATGAAGCGGATGATGAGGACTGGCATGGTTGGGATAACTATCGAGGCAATCGCGAATGGGAATTGCCAGTTTATCTCACACCCAGCCTAGATGAACGTTACTATGGCGAACTACAAGGTTTAAACAAAGCTGAAACCGCCGCCAAATTTGGTCGAGAGCAGGTGCATCTTTGGCGGCGATCGTATGCTGTGGCTCCCCCAGGTGGGGAAAGTTTGGCAGATACAGTCGATCGCACCGTGCCATTCTTTCTCGATCGGATTTTGCCGCACTCGATCGCGAAAGAAAATGTATTAATTGCCGCGCATGGTAACTCACTTCGGGCGATCGTTAAACACCTAGAAAACCTATCGGAACCGGAGATTATCAAAGTTGAATTAGGCACAGCAATTCCCATTGTCTATGATATTGACGATCGCGGTCGGGTTGCTAACAAAATTATTTTGAATTGAGATCTAGATCGATCGCACCTAATGATGATGTATCTGGTCGCTTTGGTTGAGTTTGGGATTTACAAGATAAAGATTTAGATCGTAATCAATCGAATTATGCAGTAACTCAAACATTAGCGATCGATGTTGTAGATGAGATCTGCTCGATATTAAGCAGGAGAAAATTATGAATTTCCAAATATCTACGACTCATCAAACCTGGTAAGAGCAGCTTTATTTACCTTACCTAAGCAGAAATTAAATAACTTTTTTGTTGTCCAAAGCTATCTATGTTTATTGTCTCTTCTAAATGTGAGGAAGTTGTGAGGTAGGTACAGCATATTTCTGCCTCAGTTCAGTAAAATTAATGGCTCAAAGCTTTCCTGAAAGCTAGCTATATGCCTTAAGTTAGAGCGGAATTGGATACGATCGATTTATAAGATAGTGACAAAAATTAATGTGGTATTATTCTGTTTTATTAACTTATTTTTATCTATGTCTTTAGAGAGAGTAATTTATTGATTTCATCGATTAGCTTTAAATTATGGTCGATTAATGAGACTCTAAATTTAATTAATCGACTCGAAATTTACATTTTGAAACTAATCTTATGAAAAAGATAATTTTGCTGGCACTGGTATGTACGGGATTGGCAGTAACTACGCCCTTGACGGCACATGCACTAGATTCAGAAAAAATCAGCCAGAACCTCGATCGGGAGCCGAATACGATCGCCCAGTATCGTCGTCACCACAATCGCCAACGGCAGTTTTCTGTTTATTATCGCAACCGTGGCAATCGCCAATGGACTCTAGAGGGATACCATGACAATCGTCGCGATGCCCAGCGTGCTGCCAACAGACTGGAGCGGCGTGGTTATAGAACCTACGTTCAAGTTAGTCGCAGAGTTTATGGTGGCATGAATCGAGGCTAATATCTGCAATTGAAGGCGTTGGCAGCACGCGGGGCAATCTCACGCTCGTCGTGTCAGCCAATGGCACAGTGCAACCCGAAAGTTCGGTCAATGTCAGTCCCAAAGCCTCTGGTGTCTTGAAACGGCTGCTAGTCAAAGAAGGTGATTTTGTCAAACCAGGTCAGGTGACTGCCGATCTGGACAATTCAACCTTTAAGGGCAATTGCTTCAGTCTAGGTGCCAACGCCAACGCGAAACGCATTCAGAACCGTCCCAATCAGATCTCAGGCGGACAACAACAGCGCGTCGCGTTGGCGAAGCCTCTCGGAACGAGAATCGCTCGTACTTTAGTCAATCATCCCGCTCTAGTCCTCGCCGATGAGCCGACTGGCGCACTGGATTCCACCACTTCTGAGGAGATTATGAATCTGCTGACTGAGTTAAATCAACAAGGTACGACGATTTCGATTGTCACTCATGATGCTAATGTTGCAGCCAGAACAAAGCGGACAATTCGGATGGTAGACGTGGTAATTATTGAGTAGGGAAAATAGTTATAAAATCTGAATAATTTATCAGTTAAAACCGGCAATTTAATTTTCTATATTTATGGCGTTTTTAATAAAATAAGTAATAGATCTTTACTCGATCTAATCGGTCGAGTGAGACTGAGCATACCTACTTTTCGATCTAGTTTTCTCAAACCCAAATTCCCTATGTATATTGACTCGATCGGCAGTTCTTAATTGGTTTAGCGATCTTGACAGTTATGACACTAATTCCGTTTTTGGAAGGCTTAGTAATTTTTCTAATTAATCTGTTCGGTTTGGGTGTTATTTTGCTATGGCAATTTGGTAGAGAAAAACCTCAGATGGCTAGTTAGTAATTATATTTGAAGTCTAATACGGTTCTCTTCCGACAGAGATTTAAGGCTTTAAGACTTCATTGCACGAATCACCGATTGTTTTTAACTAGTTTTGAGCAAGTATAAATATGACTACAACTACACATAAAACTAAAGAAATTTCACTCGATGAACTATGGGAATCAGCCCCCATCAGCGAACGAATATTCAATCCTGCATCTCTTACAAATCTGCCCGATGCGGCTCGGCGATATCTCGAACACGCAATTGCACCAGGAGCCAAACTAGCCTCCAGCGTCAGATTCTGGATGCATGGTGAAATCAAACTCGAACACAAATGGCATCAATTTACAGCCGAAGAAGTCGTTTGCTGGGATCGAGGGATGATTTGGCAGGCGCAAACTTGGGTAAATGGCTTGCCGATTTCAGGAGCGGATCGTGTAGTAGATGGTGTCGGTCATTCGCAATGGAAGACGTTTGGATTGGTGTCAGTAGTGAATGAGACTGGCGCGGATGTAACACGTTCGGCGATCGGACGAATGCAAAGCGAATCGGTGTACTTGCCCTCGGTGCTGTGTCATCCCGATACCATTTGGACAGAAATCGATCCAAACCATGTAAAAGCCAATTTTACCGCACTAGGAGAGCAGGCGGAACTCTTGCTGGGAGTAGATCGATTTGGAGCATTGGAGAACCTGACGTTACTGCGGTGGGGTAATCCCGAAGGTGGCGAACACAGCTATGTAGATTTTGGCGGTGTAGTAGCAGCAGAGGCGAAATTTGGCGATTACACGATTCCAACTCGTCTCAATATCGGTTGGTTTTTTGATAGCGAACGCTTTGAATCAGAGGGTGAATTTTTCCGCTGTACGATCTATAAAGCCATTTATCGGTAGTGGAAGATTCAACCACTAATTAGGGGAAATAGAATGAAAAAACTATTAATTAACAAGCCTGCTGTCAAGCAATCTTTATTGTTCGTTACAGTAGTCGGTTTGAGTATTTGGGTGGGAAGTAATCCGATGTTTCTTCAACATGAAAAATTATCAGTTCCAGTTGTAACTTCTACGACTATTCTCAATAGTTTATCCCAACAAATTCAACCGCAAGTTTACTGGTTACGATCCGATCGCAATCAACTAACTCTAGTTGCGAAATCACTACCACCAAACATATCCAGTTCCACACCACAACAAGTTTTAACAATTGCCGTCCAAAAGTTACTATCAGCCAAGCCCAGCGATGATTTGAGTAGTACGATTCCCAAAGGTACTAAACTTCTGAATCTACAATTCCGCGCTGATGGAGTGCATATTGACTTATCGCCAGAATTTAGATCTGGAGGTGGTAGCACCTCAATGATTTATCGAGTCGCACAGGTGATTTATACATCTACCAGCCTCGATCCCAATCAAAAAGTTTTTATCTCTGTTGGCGGACGATCGATCGATCGG
>JBBRVB010000402.1:0-4088 GCA_038247275.1 Chroococcales cyanobacterium | reverse complement strand
TATTATCTCTGCCGCTCTGACTCGGAATGCGACAGCCATTCATCCCGGCTATGGATTTCTGGCTGAAAATGCTCGATTTGCCGAGATTTGTGCGGATCATCATCTCACATTTATCGGCCCTTCACCAGCCGCCATGCGGGCAATGGGCGACAAGTCTACCGCCAAGGAAACGATGAAACGGGTAGGTGTTCCGACAGTTCCCGGTAGCGATGGACTCCTCGCCGATGCCGAGGAAGCCCTCAAAGTCGCTGGCGAAATCGGTTATCCCGTGATGCTCAAAGCTACTGCTGGCGGTGGCGGACGGGGAATGCGCTTAGTACGCGAAGAGGCGGACTTAGTGCGGCTCTATTATGCCGCTCAGGGTGAAGCAGAAGCCGCCTTTGGCAATGGGGGCGTATATGTCGAGAAATTTATCGAATGTCCGCGTCATATCGAGTTTCAGATCCTCGCCGATAACTATGGCAATGTCGTCTATCTCGGCGAACGCGATTGCTCGATCCAACGCCGCCATCAGAAACTCTTAGAAGAAGCTCCCAGCCCAGCATTAACCCCCGAACTCCGGCAGAAGATGGGTGCTGCCGCGATCGCTGCTGCCAAATCGATCGATTATGCTGGAGTCGGTACGGTCGAATTTCTGCTCGATAAACATGGTGATTTCTACTTCATGGAGATGAATACCCGCATCCAAGTCGAACATCCCGTCACCGAAATGATTACCGGGCTAGATCTGATCGCCGAGCAAATTCGCGTCGCCCAAGGTGAAAAACTCTCCTTCACTCAAGAGCAAGTAGTATTAAAAGGACACTCGATCGAGTGTCGTGTCAATGCCGAAGATCCCGACCACAATTTCCGACCATCCCCCGGTAAAATCACTGGTTATCTGGCTCCAGGAGGGCCAGGAGTGCGGATTGATTCTCATGTGTATACCGATTACGAGATTCCCCCCTTTTACGACTCCCTGATTGGCAAATTAATCGTCTGGGGAGTCGATCGCGATACGGCGATTCGGCGGATGCGCCGCGCCCTCCGCGAGTATGCAATTACGGGCGTACCAACGACCATCAATTTTCATCAACGGATTCTCGAACATCCCGATTTTATCAAAGGTGAAGTCTACACCAATTTTGTCGAGTTGATGATGGCAAAGGATGAGTGACGGGGAAAATCGAAAGTTAAAAGTAGCTACATTGCCACCAGATAATCCTGGGGAATAGGTAGTTGGGGAAATACCTACTCCGACTATGTTTTAAGCGGTGGACAGTGCCCACAATACCTCTGGCTTGACTTCGCTGTCAACTGTCAACTGTCAACTATTTAATCTTTTCTGTGCCAATTCTTCTTTTAATAACTGTTGATACATACCTGCTAACTTGGGTGTGACTGTATTAGTTTCAATCCCATAACCCAAACTCGTCCAAGTACTTGACAACCGCTTTCTGACTTGCTCCAACCCGCCAGCTTTTAATAATTCGGGAATATTCATCTTCCAGAACTGCTCGTCACTGAGCCAAGCATAAACGACAGCATCTTGATACTCTGACTCGAAACTATAGCCGCACTGAAACACGAACAGCATACAGGATGGCTCGGGATGATATTTTTTCGCCATCGTTGCCCAAGTGGTATTAATCATTTGATAGCGTCCGGCGGCGGTAGAACAATTATTGAGATTCGGACCGCTAGTAATCCGAATACACTGTTCGGGATGTCGATCGAGACTTTTGGCACGACTCCCACCATAGATGATTGAATAGGGCTGACGATCGCTCGCCTCACTTGCCGAAATCATCCGCATCAGTGCCCGAATGTAAGGATCGCCGCCGGCCATCACTAGCGATGGATTTTGCGTCGTGTTGAAAGTCGGATTCTGGTTTTGGCGGCGGGATGGTTGTCTCAAGATTAACACCAAGCACAGCGCAAAGATACAACCGAGCGCAATCGCGATCGGTCTAAAACGTCGGGGTTTAGATATGTCCATGTCGGATCGGGAACTAAGGATTGGAAAATAAAGGGGATCGTAATTGGCGACTAGGGATGCGCCAGTTTGATGATTTGAGATCCCCTAACTACTACACAGCCGCGAACAGATCTGCCCAACTTTTTGACACGGCGGTGGGCGAACTGACAATTTCGACGATCTTATTGCGGGCTTGGGGGTTGGTGAGTGACTCAACGCACACCTGAGCCACCTTTTGTCTAGGTATACTACCATCAAAGAGGGTATCCGCTCCCGACATGATCACCGGGTTGGGATTATCTTCATTTTTGAGTCCACCAGGACGAACGATCGTGTAGTTGAGTCCACTAGTTTTGAGATACTGTTCGGCTTGTTGTTTCCACCACAAGATCAACCAAAATAGATTGAGTGGATGGAAAAATTTTGACACGCACAGCGAAGACACAAACACAAACTGCTCGATATTATGAGCTTTGGCGGCATTTACCAGATTTTTGGTGCCTTCAAAATCAACCTGATATGGGCCAGTTGGGTCTAGACTGGGTTTAGCTCCAGTAGCGCACAGGATGACGGTACTGTCACCAAGTGCGGTCGTAATACTCTCTAGATTGAGAACATCGCCGACCACTAGTTCGACCGCAGCGGGTAAAATAGTTCGAGCCTTGTCGAGATCTCGTACCATTGCCCGCACGGGAATGCCTCGATCGACTAACTCCCCCACGATTCGCCGCCCGGTTTCTCCTGTCGCGCCTGCTACAAATGCTTTCATTGAGTTTTGGTTAAAATAAATTTGAGGTTGAGCGGTCTTACTCTTATGTTAAATATAGAAACAATTAAACGGGTATTTTTCGTCTGTAAATTGGGGGCGACATGACGCGTGACAGCGGCTTCAACACCGGATGGCACCCAAGTAACGGCAATTTTAAATTAACCCTGACAAGAATTAATTAAAATTCTCCGGTTTTCGCTAGTTATAGCTTGTAAATAGATCTTAGAAGTCAGTGCATTTCGATCGACACCATATAGTCAGCATATCAACGGGATAATAGAGACGATGCCAGTAACAACACTAGAGAAAAACAGCGAAAAACAGAGTTCGATCGCGATGAATCCTGAATTAGAACGGCAAGATCTGGTGTCTGTAACGGCAAAGCAACTCGAACCCTTCTGTTTTCGTTATCGCTTCACCGATGCGATGTTGATGGGCGCAGATGTCCAAACTGTCGGTAAATATCTCGATGCTCATCAGGGCTGGTTTACGCGCTGCGCTCAACCGATGCAAGTCAACGCCTTGGGCAAAAATGGTTACGATTTGACGATCGGCCGGTTCAATTCTTTTGGCTACGTTGTCGAGCCAAAGATTGGCTTGGAGCTACTCCCCCAGGATCGTGGTGTATATCACATCACAACTGTCGAGATCCCGAACTATACCCCTCCAGGGTATGAAGTCAGTTTTAATGCCCAGATGCGGCTGGTAGATACCGTAGCTGGCAATGTCTTGGGTACAAAGATCGACTGGGATCTCGATTTAACTGTTTATATTCAGTTTCCCAAGTTTATTTATAAGTTACCCACAGGCGTAATTCAAGGGACTGGGGATAAGGTGTTAAAACAAATTGTCAATCGCGTATCGCGACAGTTGACTCATAAGGTTCAACAGGACTTTCATAGTAATTTAGGTTTGAAAATTCCTAAAGGTTAATTAGGTGTTGCTGAATTGGAGATGGGAGATGAGAGCGAAAAGGTGCTGCACTTGGGGTTCCTCCAGGTGCAGCACCTTTTCAAGACAGATAGGAGTTGGAGAAATTTGTGTGTTGCACAAATAGAAAACCATCCCTGAATTCAGCAACGCCGGTTAATTAACTATCAATTGAGCTGCTTCTTCTAGTTTAGTTTTGGCAGCATATAGCCGGTTGAGGGCGTTGATATAGGCTTGCGCCGAGGCGACGATGATGTCGGTATTCGCGGCATAACCGGAGTAGGTGTAGTCTTGATATTTGAGTCGAATTGTGACTTCGCCGATGGCATCAATGCCCGCTGTGACCGATTGGACGGAGAATTCGATTAATTGGTTGGGAACATCGATGACGCGGTTGATTGCCTTGTAAATGGCATCTACGGGACCAGTCCC
>JBBRVB010000401.1:0-4089 GCA_038247275.1 Chroococcales cyanobacterium | reverse complement strand
TCGGTTTTCCGAGCAGGATAAAGTTTGTATCGCTTCTGAAGCCGCTCTGGAGCTAGTCGTAAGTCGGATTGACGATCCTGCTCGAAAAAATGCCATTGAGGTACTGAAAAATAAATATAAGTTCATGAAGCTGCTGACGACTATTTATCCGAACTATCAGTATCAATTTATCAAACTTCAGGATCTGGGAGATCTGAAGGTAACTCAAAAGTCAGTTATTAAGCCAGTTAAAGGGGTCTTTGGTACTGCTGTGAGAACGATCGATCGAGATACCGATCTCACCAATTTAGCGGTGGAATTGCAAGCCGAGCTGAGTAAAAATGTCGGTCTATTTTCGGAGAGTGTCCTCTCAACATCGAATTTTATTGTCGAGCAATATCTGGAGGGGGAAGAATATGCTGTAGATATGTTTTATAACAATGTGGGAGTACCCTGTATTGTGAATATCTGTCATCACCCCATACCGAGAAATCGGGCATATTTACACATGATTTACTATTCATCTCAAGCAGTATTTGATGACATTTATGTGAGGGCAAAGCATTTTTTCACAGAACTCAATCGAGTTTTGGGTGTGACGAATATTCCCATGCACGGTGAATTCAAATTCGATGGCGATCGATTGATACCGATCGAAATTAATCCTTTACGCTTTGGGGGGATGGGACTGGGTAATCTAGTTTTCCATGCTTTAGGTATTAATCCATACGCTCATTTTTTAAATAACGCCGAACCTGATTGGCAGACAATTTGGCAAGCTAGATCCGTAGACATATTTACTTTTTTTATTGCCTATAACGGGATAAATAGTGATTTAGATAATACTCAACCTAATCGAAAACAGCTTAAGCAAAGATTTACCGAAATATTACTCGAACGGACTTTTGATTATCAGAATCAATTAGTCTTTGGCATTTATTATCTCAAAGAAACTAGACAAAATATCTCCAATCTATTGGAAATTGAATTCGATGATTTTTTTGAACTAATTTAAGTTATTCTTGGAAATTTGTCGTTGGAGACTAGCGACGAGCTTGGGTTTGAGCAATTCTAATTCTTCTTTGAGCGATCGCTTGCTTTCCTTGATTTGACCGTGGACAGCAGGTCTGTTTTGGCTCTCTATCGACCATTCTTTGAGCAATTGAATTTTTCTGGTCGGTACTTTGCCCTCGATCGTGCAGACGCAGTGTTCGTCACCTTCAAGCGCAAATAATATCAATCGATAGGCACCTGTTTGAATAAGAAGTTGCAGTGTTTTTTCACCAATTGGTTTTTTGAGATCGAGATAGCAGGGTAACATCCGATGTTGCTGCTCGTTTTCGTACAGCGTTGTCAGCCATAGCAACATCGGATGTGGCGTACCAACAAATAAAAACTGAGAATGTGGTTTATTATTGCGATATTTTTCGATATCACTACGCGAGAGCATAATCCACATTGTCACCAATTCAGTATTTTGATACTGGATGAGCTGGGGAAAGACAATTTCAGCGCGGGGCTTATCTTTTGGCCAAATACTTTGCAGACAGATTTCCTCAGCAGTAGTGGGAGTTTGACGAACCTGATTAACCCCTATCGAAAGGCTACTGGATAAATTTGTGGATCGATCGGCTGATTGGTCGATTTGTTCGAGAATTTTAAGAACTTCAGTAACACTATTCGGGCGTTTATCTGCCGTTTTTGCCATACATTGATTGACAATATCCATCAATGCCTGGGGCAAGTTGAGTTTAGCTCTCACCTCACCAAATGATTTGGGTGTTTGATAGTGATGAGACTGAAACCAACCCTCAAAGGAACTTGCTTTGGGCTTTAATGGTAGTTCGCCTGTCAACATTTGGAACATCATAATGCCCAAGCTATAAATATCAGCCCGATTATCCAAAGTTTTGCCATCCATCTGCTCGGGAGAACAGTAAGCTGGCGTACCCATAAATCCTGTCGGCGAGTTATCAGACTTGAGTAAAGCAATCCCAAAGTCCAAGACCTTAACTAATTCACCCAAAGTAGCATCTTTGGTAATAACAATGTTGCTGGGTTTGATATCCCGATGGACGACTTGAGTGACATTCCCGTCAATTTCAATCCCATCGTGAGCGCACTGTAGCCCCAGACAAATCTGCCGCATGAAGCTAAAAAATTTCGGCAGTGGCAGCGGCTTATTCTGCATCGTATCTTTAAGACTATCGCCCTTGAGGTATTCCATTACATAAAATGGCATTTCCTCATCATCGACACCATAATCGCGAACTTTGACGATGTGGATGCTCTTTTCCCCCAACAGCGCACTGATTGTCGCTTCGCGCATGAATCTATCCCGCACCCGCTGGTTTATTTTTGAGCGCGACAAAAATTTGACGGCAACGATCACACCGCCCAAAAGTGTATCTTTAGCTTGATACACTTGCCCCATCGAACCTTTCCCCGCAATCTCAAGTAATTGATAGCGTTGAACGAGTAAACGACCATAATATTCATCTCTCACGCGATCGAAGCCTCCATGCTGCTCGATAAGGAGATTGCGAATACACTAATATTACAACCAGATTGAAGATAAAAATTGAACATCAAAACGAAAGCGATCGGGTGATACTAGTAAATCTGCCTCATGTAGACCTTGGGTAGGTCGCTCTAAATAGACTGGTTGCCCGATCTAATTAGTTTAAAGGTGAGAACAGCGATCGATGCACTTATTTCAAATATACCCAATTGAGTAGACAGGATGGACATCGCCCAATAGTACCGCTTGTTTTGCTCCAGTAGCTGCCGGTAAGTTGCCGGGAAGCTGGTAATGTCGCCAATATGCCAAGACTGCAAAGGCAATCGCTTCTTTATAATCGCCATCTACCCCGGCATCGTCGGTCGTCTCGATCGCAATTTGGGGTAGATGATGCTGGAGCCGTTGCCGTAAAAACAGATTGCGACTGCCCCCACCACACAACAATACTCGATCGGGCAAGCGCGGTAAAAAGTAACGGTAACTATCGGCGATGCTACTCGCTGTGAAATCAGTCAGAGTTGCTAATAAATCCGCCGCACTCAGATCTGCGGCAGTGGCATCGACCAGACAGGCTTGGAGATACTCGCTCCCAAATAGCTCTCTCCCCGTCGATTTTGGGGGTGCAGCATGAAAATAGTCTTGTGTTAACCATTTTTGAACTAAAGGTTGGCAACAGCGTCCTGTCGCCGCCCAAGCACCATCTCGATCGAAGGTTAATTTGCCCTGGCTCAGTTGGGCGACTGCCAGATCGAGCAAGCTATTCCCCGGTCCGGTATCCCAGCCACAGACTTGCTGTTCCCAGTCGGGCTGACGATTGGGTGGTAAATAAGTTACATTCCCAATCCCGCCAATGTTCTGAATGCAACGATGTTCGATCGGATGACTGAGCATATATGCATCCGGTTTGGGAACTAGGGGCGCACCTTGTCCGCCAGCGGCGATGTCAGCCGCCCGAAAATTATCGATTGTCATCGTTTGAGTCACTGCGGCAATTAGTTCGCCCCGTCCCAGTTGCAGACTATAACCCATCTCGCGATCGGTAGTCGGGCGATGGTAGACGGTTTGACCGTGAGTACCAATTAATTGCACTAGTCGATCCTCTTTCCCCGCGACTGCGCCAACGGCTTGAATCGCGATCGCCGCCTGGGCAAAACACCCAGCGATCGCATCATCTAACGCGGCTAGTTCGAGCATCGATAATTTTGCTCCACCACAGACAGCCAGAATTTGCGACCGCAGCTCATCAGGATAAGGATAAGTGGCTCCTGCCAACAACTTGACCTGGAGATCGAGGGTTATCCCAGAGATATCTACCAATGCGGCATCGATGCCATCTACTGATGTCCCACTTATTAATCCAATTACGTTCATAGCTAACTGTTTTTTGTGAACTAAATCTTGCACTCATGACTTGATGCCAACTCGAACTGTTGCCTGTCCGATCGCAGCTAGTACGCTGTTTATCCTTTAACTCAGTTCCAACACCCGACAGCCCGCATCCCCTGCCAAAATTAAATGTGTGCTCTCAATGTTTGACAGCTTATCATCACCAAAGCGCAGGGGATTTGAGCAACTGCCTAAAAACTTCG
>JBBRVB010000400.1:0-4125 GCA_038247275.1 Chroococcales cyanobacterium | reverse complement strand
TGTAATCGCTCAAGCTCCCGATGGGGTGTCGCTCAAATATACCTCAGCAATTATGGATCGAGTGGCAAAGGAAGTCGCGGTGATTCCCGAAGTGCAAGCAACATTTTTGATTACGGGGTTTGGGTTTGATGGTGGTGCTTCCAATGTAGGGATAGGGTTTGTCAGTCTCAAGTCTTGGAAGGAACGCACACTCGAAAGTCAGTCTGTGTATGGCTTGTTGCGAAATCTAAATAAAAAACTATCGGGCATCACCGAAGCCAGAGTGCTAGCGGTGAATGCACCACCTGTGCGCGGACTGAGTGCCACCGGTGGGTTTGAGTTCCTGATTCAAGATCGGACGGGGACAGCACCGATCGAAACTTTGGTCGAAAATGCCCAGAAATTTATTGCCGCAGCCAACCAAAAGCCGGCTTTACAACGTGTCTTTACTCAGTTCACTGCCAATACGCCCCAATTTGATATCCAAGTCAATCGCAACCAAGCGAAAGCTCTCAATGTCGATGTCGGTCAAATTTTTAGCACTTTGCAAACCTATTTAGGTTCGCAATATGTCAATGACTTTTTGCAGGGACAACGGCAGTACCGCGTCTATCTCCAAGCCGATGGCAAGTTTCGCGCCAATCCTGATGATATCGGGAAGCTATATGTACGATCGAATAATGTGGTTACCAATGGAGTGACCACCAATACGATGATTCCCCTGAGTAGTCTGGTGACGATTACGCCGTTTGTCGGGCCGAAAACAATCTCGCACTATAACTTGTATCGATCGATCAAAGTGCAAGGTAGTCCAGCCAATGGTGCCAGTTCGGGCGAGGCAATTAAGGCGATGGAGGAAGTAGCCACAGCCGTATTACCGCAGGGATTTGGGTATGAGTGGACGGGGACTTATCTTCAGGAGAAGGCTTCTGGCGGTACCACAGGGCTGATTTTTGGGATTGCGATCGTGATTGTCTTTCTGGTGTTAGCAGCGCAATATGAGAGCTATACCGACCCGATTATTATCTTGCTCACCGTGCCCCTGGCAATTTTGGGAGCGATGATGGCGATTTGGATTCGATCGAATATCTTTATGGCTGATAGCCTATTTCCCAAGGTGGTGAATGATATTTATTGCCAAGTGGGTTTAGTAACGTTAATTGGATTAGCTGCCAAGAATGCGATTTTGGTCGTCGAATTTGCCAATCAACTCAGCGAGCAGGGGATGAGCTACACCCGCGCGGCAGTCAAAGCCGGGGGAGAACGATTGCGACCAATTTTGATGACTTCGTTTTCGGCGTTGTTGGGCTTTTTACCGCTGGTACTGTCGGCAGGAGCGGGTGCCAGCAGTCGGTGGTCGTTGGGGACGGCATTATTTGGCGGGCTATTCTTGGCGACGTTTTTGAGTTTATTTCTGGTGCCGATTCTCTATATTTTGGTGAAAACTCTGGCGGCGGCTGGCGCATCTAAGTTTCGGCACAAGGACGATTACCAGGGCAGCGGCGAGAAGGGCTAGGTTTGAGGCTGACTGTTAAGAGTCCCTCAAGAGTAATCTTTAATGCAGGTTAAATAGCCGTTACGACGCGATCGCCTTGGTGCTTCCTGGCGATCGGATTTTCACGACTTTGGAACAAGAATTGAGATAATCAAGATGGAAACGGATAATTTTGTGCGAATCTATATCGAAATCACCGATCCCCGATCGAACAGTTGCGAATTGTAACGCAAGTATCGCACACGATCGCGGTTTTCTGCAATACTGATAAACCGATAAAAGAATATTATTGTTGGGACGATCTCATGCGGGATGCTGTAACAAATCTCATTAAAACATACGATATCACCGGTCGTTATCTAGACCGGAACGCGATCGATAGCTTAAAATCCTATTTTGATACTGGTGCTGCGAGAATTAGTGCGGCTGGAGTAATCAACGCCAATGCTGCCGCGATCGTCAAGCAAGCTAGCTTGCAACTGTTTGGGGAATTACCCGAATTGATCCGTCCGAGTGGTAATGCTTATACTACGAGACGTTATGCTGCTTGTCTGCGGGATCTGGATTATTATCTGCGGTATGCTAGCTATGCGATCGTGGCTGGTGACACCAATGTATTGGACGAGCGGGTGCTGCAAGGCTTGCGAGAAACTTACAACTCGCTGGGTGTTCCCATCGCGCCTACCGTGCGCGGCATCCAAATTATGAAGGCTTTGGTCAAAGATCGGTTGGCATTGAGCGGAATGCTGGATACTAGCTGTGTGGATGCACCCTTCGACCATCTGACTCGTGAGATTAGCGAACGCGATCTCTAAATTAATTAATAGTTAATAATTAATAATTAATTGGGTTTTTAGGACCAGGATTTAAATTCCTGCTCGATGTGATGTTGCGGCGATTGCCTCAATTTAGTTAGTACTCAAATTTACTCTAATCGATCGATCCGAAAAGCGATCGCTAACTCTACAAACTTGTGGAATTGGCGATCGCTTCTTTAGTAAATTGCCGGAAGATTTTTCGCGGGCAATTGTACTTGTTAAAATATCAACACATAGCAAGTCGAGATTATTTAATCTCGACTTCTAGTTCCTATGCGGCTGGTTCTGAAGTCACAGCAGTCAGACTGTCTAGTGAGAGGGGAATCAGATCGCAGGTGCTAGTCAAACCTAACAACATTTGCTCATTGGGATTGATGATTTTGCCAGTAATCCCACAGCGTTCCTCAGCATTTGCCGTTGCCGTAACAGTAGCGCGGATATCTTCAGAAGTAAACCGATGACGATAATCGCCGGATTTCTGCTGAACGTATTTCCACAGTACCTCACGAATCAAGGCTTGGTAACCTTGATGGCCAGAAATTTCTTTCAGCCGTTCTTTTAGTTCGCGCTCTAGGCGGATGCTAGTCACCTCCATTTCAGTGGTGGGTGTCCGCTTAAGTGTATGCATCATTTAATCGCTCCGAGAACTTGGTATAGACAGGGTGGTGTATTTAGTGTAGTGTTTTTTGCGTCAAATAGCAAACATTTCCGACACTTTTCTAATTATTCAGTAACAAGGTACACATGTACACTTGATGTCAAAGAATAGTTACGGAATTGGTGAGTGAGCGGCTGTAGCGAAGATTGACACTGACAGATCTTCAGTTACCTAAAACTTGGCTGAACGTCCGGTGGCTAGATTTACTAGTATAAATCATCACTATGTTTGACGATCGATTCGGATCGAAATACCAATGTGGTTAGATCCCTGTTCAGCTATAGATTTGAGCTGGATCTTGAGGTCGAGCTATACCAATCCTCACAATTTCCTCACAACTTTTCTTTAAGCTACAGCGATGAGCCAGCCCTCAGACTTCATCAAAATCAGAAAAACCTATGTTGAAATTGATTTATACTGAAACATCCCTACAGTTAGAACTGGTGACTGCTGACCTAGATGGCTGGATCGAACAACGATCGCGCTTCCATACCAGTATCGGGGAAAGAATCTTTTCCAGCGTGGAAAAAGTTACTTTTTTACTACCATCTTTAATTTGTGAACCCACAGCAATTAATCTGTACCTGCATCGTGAAGGAGTACAGAGCGTCACGGCAGATCGCAGCGATCTCGATCGAGTCGAAATCGGACTGACGGGGTATTGGCTCTCTAGAGATTTGGAAAGCGTAGAAGGGATCTTTGTGACCCAATTACCCGATCGAGTAGAATCATACTTATCACAACTGTGGTGTAGTGCCAATAGTCAACCGATTGCTAGCGATCGGGCGATCGGGTAAATGTTATTTTGATAGTTGAGATCGAGTAATTGTTTTCCCCGATCTCTTGCCGAACTTGAAAAAACAACGTCTAGACTTATTACTGGTAGAACGCAACTTGTGTACATCCCGCCAATTGGCGCAACGCTGGATTCAGGCGGGAGAAGTGCGCGTCAATGGTGAGGTAGTCGATAAATCGGGAACGGCAATTTTAGTGACAGCAACCGTTGAAGTCAAAGCCAGAGCGCGGTTTGTCTCCCGTGGTGGCGAAAAATTAGCCAAGGCATTGGACGTATTTCAGATCGCCACACTCGATCGGATTTGCTTGGATGGGGGCATTTCGACAGGCGGTTTCACAGACTGTCTGCTCCAAGCTGGCGCACAGCAAATCTATGGCAT
>JBBRVB010000399.1:0-4139 GCA_038247275.1 Chroococcales cyanobacterium | reverse complement strand
TTGGTGTTTTTTAGTACGTCCGGCACTTTCAAGAATATACCACTTAACTTTACGCTTAATTTAAGATTAATTGACCGATATCGATCGACTTTAGTCAGAGATTAAGCTAAATCTATCGATTAAGTCAACATCACCCAGCGATCTAAACTCGATGTACATGGTTTCGAGATCGAGTCAGCTCTTTTAATAATCACACTCAAGTACCAATTCGAGCATCAATGATGCCTAGCTACAACTCCTAAATCTCTTCAGCACGATCGAGGTTAGGGCAGTAAGACTTACAAAGTTCAGTACATTAGCCGATGTAATGTCACGATGACTGATGGTGGGATGTCGATATTTTTGATTAATATTATACGATTCACCTAGACTAGAAACTCATCACTATCCTCGATTCATCAGTGGTGCTGGCGTGCGCGAATATGAGTTTGTCTGATGCTGGCAATCTCAATCCGATGTCTGAACTAAATTCAACTAACTGACTTGTCGTACTAAGGAAAATTGCGATCGGCTCGTTATTTGTTAGTAGATATTTGGATTTATTAAATTCACAAAACTTCTGTACTCTAGAACACAATTCTTAGAGTTGTTTGCACAAGAATAATCGTTCCGGTCGATGCCACGGCACAATCGACCAAACTAGTTCACTCGAAATGATTTCATAGCCTAATTTTTTATATAAATTTCGACCGCGATCGTTGTCGCCCATCACATGCAGATGGATTTCGGTAAAACCCCAAGACTTGGTGATTTGTTCGCAGTTGGCGAGTAGCTCTTGGGCTACGCCGCGCCGTCGAAAATCTCGACTGACGGCGAGATTTGAGATGTACACATAGCGATGCTGAGTTGGTTGACGATAGTTGGCATTTCGCACGCCAACTTCGATCGTGCCAATTACTTGAGAGTGTCCCTGCTGGTTGCACAGCGCGATCGAGCAAACCTGCTGATGGGGTTTACTATTGGGCAGCGAACTAGATGTATGACTGCGAAGCCGATGGCGTAAGTCTTCCGCAATTCCTATTTTAAATAAGGGCGTGAACCAGCCCATCCACCCTCGATCGAAATGGAAGCTTCGAGTAATAATATCTGCCACGCAATGGATTTCGTCTTCTCGCACATCACGAACCTCGATTTGATGTGGATTGACGATCGACCCAGCGATATTTGTGGTATTTGCGATCATGTCTGAATTATGCGGGTTTGTACCGAGATCCGATCCACCACAGTATCGAGCCACTCGACTGACAATTCGGTTGTTTGAGATCTCAACTATTTAGATTCGTAGTCAGTCGATCTACAATTAGAATTGACAAGTTCTTAAGACTCAATTTTAATCATAACCCATTTAGCCGATCGTGCAGGCGATCGACGTTATCCTTTGGCATCTCCCCTCGAACATCAATCTCCACCTCAACGAACCAAATCGACAGTCGATGGCAAAGTTACTATGAAACCACCAATTGTGTTGGTAGAGACTGCTTTCCTGGCTAGTGCTAGCAGTCTCCTATGGTTATTAAGTTATTATTTGCCGGCTATGCCCGTATTTAGAGTATTTTTTCCAATCCCGATTGCCTTGATCTATCTCCGGTGGGGACATCGCGCCGGGTGGATGACAGCTCTGGTTTCGGGATTATTGTTGTTGGTGTTAATGGGACCAGCGCGGAGCATCTCGTTTATGATTCCCTATGGGATGATGGGCGTACAACTGGGAGCGTGTTGGCGACGGCGGACTGGCTGGTTGACATCAGTTTCACTCGGTGCTTTGGTAGATTGTTTCGGGGTATTCTTTCGGCTGTGGTTGACTTCGGTGTTGTTGGGGGAAGACTTATGGATCTACTTGATGGTGCGGATTCGCGACTTTGCTGAATGGGTATTCGTGCAAGTGGGAATCTTGGCAGAGCCAAGTTTACCGACGATCCAAATTCTGGCGATCGGGTCGATATTACTTAGTAATTTTATCTATGTTTTTGTCGTTCATCTGGTGGCGTTGCTGATGTTTGAACGCCTCGGTAATGCGATTCCCAAAGCACCTGCTTGGGTGGATACGCTATTGGAATTGTAGTGCCCCTCGTCCCAAGTTTAACCAAGCTCTAAATTCGCTAGGCTGCTTGGGGATGGGCACTCGCGGTTCGTTAAATTGCTTACAATCGATCTGTGCGGGAGTATTACGTCAATGCCCTGGTGCTTTGACGACTTATCAGATCGCCAATCGCTAAATTTTTTTAATCAGACATTTATATGGTGGCTACGAAATACATGTATTTGTATGGAGCTGGTGGACACTCAAAAGTCATCACAGATATCCTCAACAGCCTAGATATCGAAGTAATCGGCATGTTTGATGACAATCCCCCCGAAGCTAAATTTAAGGGAATGGAGATCCGTGACGGCATCCGCTTGTTGGGACTCGGTTTTCCTCAGTTGGATGCACCCTTAATTATTAGTGTCGGTAATAATGTCCGCAGAGCCGAACTTGCCGAATTAATCGATGCAAATTACGGCACGGCAATCCACGGGAGTGCGATCGTTTCCGCAAAGGCGAAGATTGGGGTGGGTACGGTGATTTTGCAAGGTGCGATCGTTCAAGCTGGAGCTGAAATCGGCGCACATGTATTAGTCAATACAGCAGCTAGTATCGACCATGATAATATCATTGGAGATTATGCTCATGTCTCGCCACATGCGACTTTATGCGGTCATGTCCAAGTTGGTGAAGGGACGCATATTGGGGCGGGGGCGATTGCGATTCCAAGTATTCGGATCGGTCGTTGGTGTACTGTCGGTGCAGGTGCAGTGGTAATTAGAGATGTCCCCGATTTTGCCACTGTGGTGGGCAACCCTGCCAAAGTAATCAAGTTTCGGGAGCCTCCCAACTTGCGATCGAATGTTGTGTCCAAGCGCGAAGATCACTGATTTAGCGGATATCAAACCACAATAGAAAGGATACGATCGAACCTAGTAAGCTCTAACTATCTCAAGGAATCGACATTCTCAGAAACACGATCTCTGTATTGTAAAAAAATTGCTAGATTATGCTGGATTAGCCAGGTAATTGCTTGGATCTAAATTGAGAAAGATTGTAGACAAATTTAAATTCTTATATAACTGCCATCAATGTCTATCATGCAATATTCAAACTTAGTTCTGCAAACCGACTTACCAGCCGAACGATTACAACCAGAAAAATATTACGATCTGGCAATTATCGGTGCGGGAATTTCATCAGCATATACCCTCATTCATTACCTAGAACTGTTAGAGCAGTCTGACTCGATCGAGCATCTCGGCAATCGCCAGCCTGTTAAAATTATTGTTACGGAAAAGTCTGGCGAGTTCTGGACGGGAATTCCCTACGGTAGCCGCTCTGGCAAAAGCTGCCTATTGATTTCACCACTGATCGAATTTATTCCCCAGCAAGTAGAGCGCGAACATTTTACAAATTGGTTGAATGCCAACCGTAATTGGTTATTTGCCCCGCAGGTAGGTAACGATGGCGAACTGGCAAGTAAATGGTTACAAGCTAATCAGTCAGACATCGATCGCGGTCTGTGGGATGATTTATTTATCCCGCGACAGACATTTGGATTATATCTCAAACAACGTGTTGAGAATTCATTAGTATCAGCAGTTAGTAAGGGATTAGTTGAGATCGATCTAGTCACAGCAGATGTGTTGGATGTCGAACGCGATCGCCCAATTGCGATCGCAGAACGTGGGACTTACTTCAATACCAAAAAATTAGTAATCGCGATCGGTAGTCCACCAAATGTCGCCTTTGAACGAGCTGAAACTAGCGTGAATTCAGGTCTTTGTTATATTGATAACATGTACGAACCATCATTGGATGTCAACATCGATCGGATTTGTAATTCATTAGCACAGCAATCCGATCGGCAAGTACTAATTGTCGGCTCAAATGCTGGTACGTTGGATACGCTCTACAGTCTCAATGATTCCAAGATTTTAACTAGTTTGGTTGAGAAATTCATCATTCTTTCACCGAATGCCGCATTTCCACATCGGATTAGTCGGGAAGTTCCCCCGATTGATTATACGCCTGAAGCACTAGTCAATTTAATCCCATTAGCACCTTTTTCTGCAAAGCAAATCTTTGAAGCAGTACAGCTAGATGTCGCGGC
>JBBRVB010000398.1:0-4142 GCA_038247275.1 Chroococcales cyanobacterium | reverse complement strand
GCGATCGAGGAGACGTGTTCGGTGCCAAAATTAAAGAAAGATGGGGTAGACGCTATCCCTGGATGCTATTGTCAGCAATTCCATTTGGCATCTTGTTTATTTGTCAGTGGTTGATTCCGTTTCCGGCAACCAATCAATGGGGTTTATTTGGTTTTTATACATTGGTATCGATATTATTGGGGACATTTTTCACGATGTATAGTCTCCCCTATACTGCCCTCACAGCCGAATTAACTGAGGATTATAACGAACGAACTAGTCTCAATAGTTTTCGATTTACTTTCTCTTTGGGCGGAAGTATTGTCGCATTATTGATTGCACGAGCCGTTTTTCAACAAGTACAAGATCCCGCTCAACAATACCTGACGATCGGGATTATTTGTGCGATTATTTCAGTAGTGCCGATTTTTTATTGTGTCTGGGGTACCCAAGCACGAGCCAAGCTAGTCAACCAATATCAATCCGCTAGAATTGAGAATCCTCAATCGCAGCCGCTCAAAGACCAATTGCGATCGGTATTTACCAATTGGGCATTTATGTGTGTAGTTGGTATTTATCTGTGTTCCTGGTTTAGCCTTCAACTTACTGCCGCAATTATTCCCTATTTTGCAGTGAGCTGGATGGGCTTACAACAAGCAGATTCACCCCTAATTATCCTGGCGGTTCAGGGTACTGCACTAGGAATGCTATCAGTCTGGAATAAAATCTCTCAGAAGGTGGGTAAAAAAGCAGTTTACTTCATGGGAACGGGATTCTGGATGATCTCCCAAGCGGGTTTATTTCTGCTCCAACCCGGTCAAACTGGGATGTTGTACTTTTTAGCGATATTGGCGGGATTAGGGGTATCCACGGCTTATTTAGTACCGTGGTCGATGTTGCCAGATGTGATTGAATTGGACGAATTGGAAACCGGACAACGCCGGGAGGGACTGTTTTATAGTTTCATGGTATTTTTACAAAAAATTTGTCTGGGTGTCGCCCTCGCCGTAATTTTACAAAGTTTGGAATGGACTGGTTATATCAGTCCGACTGCTACAGTTCTCGCGCCAGTTCAACCGCCTGCTGTGTTATTGGCGATCCGACTAGCGATCGGTCCGATCCCAACAATATCGCTAATTGGCGGTCTAATTCTGGCTTATTTTTACCCGATTACCCGCGAACGCCACCACCAAATTTTGTTGCAATTAGCCGAACGCCGTAAAAATCCTGAGCGTGATAATTAATCAGATCGTTATGTAGCAGACAATTAAACAAGTAAGGATCGATTACAATTAAGGTTGTAATCTTTTAAAGTATTTAATGTTATTCCAGATCCGATCGTCACAAGTCACTTAATACCTAATTTATGACTTATTGTTTGGGAATTATTTCCGTTCATGGCTTGGTACTAGCAGCCGATTCTCGAACTAACGCGGGAGTCGATTATATATCTACCTATCGCAAAATGTTTGATTTTTCGGTAGTAGGCGATCGCACGATCCTCTTGTGTGTATCGGGAAATCTGTCGATTACTCAAGCTGTGATGACGAGTATCGATCGGGATTTAGCAAATGCAGATATCGAAAATCTTCACTCTCATCAGAGTCTCTACGAGATGGCTGATTATATCGGTCAAAAATTACGCCAGGTACAAGCGCGAGAGCGAGAATGGTTGGAGAAAGATGGCATCGATGCTAGTTGCAATATCTTGCTGGGCGGACAAATTCGGGGACAAGCGACGGAATTATATATGCTCTACAGTCAGGGCAATTTTATTAAGGCAATGCCCGAAACACCATTCCTTCAAATCGGTGAGGTTAAGTATGGTAAGCCGATTTTAGATCGGACATTGACATACGATACAAGTGTTGAAGATGCCGCTAAATGTGCGCTACTATCTTTCGATTCGACGATGAAATCAAATGTTTCGGTCGGTCCGCCGATCGATCTGGTAATGTATCGTCATAATAGTCTCGAAATCCGCCATCAACTTACGCTCCGTCGCGGACATCCCTATTTATTACAAGTTCGTAGAGAGTGGGAATCTTCGCTCAAGAATGCATTCGATCGAATGCCGTCGATCGATTGGAATCGCAGTCATAATTTAGAATTAGAACCAAACGATTTTTCAGATTTTTTGAATCATTAATCGATAGTTCATTTCCATGCCAATATTACCGATCGTTTGCAACTTGCCCTCAACGGGGGTTGTTTGTGCCGGGAAGGGGCTAGAGCAGATCGCGATATGGTCGGTGGCAACCAGTAAGCCATGAGTGGGGTCATAGCCCCGCCAGCCCCCTCCAGGAAGATATATTTCTGCCCAAGCATGAAGATGCCTGTCGTCGGTTTCAGCTCCCGCTTCATAGCCACTGACAAATCTCCCCGCCAAGCTCACCGCTCGACAAACTTCGATAAATAACACGACTAAATCTCGACAGGAACCGGAGCGATTTTTCCAGGTAATACTGGGCGGAAGTGGAGAGCCAGTATCGCGGAGGGTGTATTTACAACTATGGTAGATCTGCTGATTGAGTTCGCTGGCAAAAGCGATGGTATTACCCCCGACGGTGTGCCAGATTTCTGCTGCTAATTGTGCCGCAATTGGATCGATCGATCGACATAGATAGCCCGCTAGATATGGTTGGAGTTGGTGGGATAGCGAAACGGGATAATCGATGGGTAATTGTGTCGCCCACGGCTCTAGTAGGTAATTAAAAGGATCGTTAAGATTGGTAGAAACTGTCGTTTGGGCGTGAATGTGCAGGTTGGTAGCTAGATGATTATCGAACCAAGCCCAGTGGATATTATTGCCATCGAGATCGACAGCTTCGACAAGTTTTTCCGGGGGAGGCGAGATCGAGAGATCGAAGTTTAGTACTGATTGATGGACATTCGATCGCGGGCGCAATCTTAACTGGTGCGGTGCAAAATTTACTGGTTGACTGTAGATGTAATCGATGGAATGCTCGATCTGATAAACAGTCATAGTGCTACCTGCGGATCGAGCGTTAAAAAAGTATCGCTAATCTCTTGAGAGACACTATTAAGCCGACTTTGGGTGCGATCGAGAAACTCATGTAAGCCAATTTCAATTATTTCTTCGATCGACATAAAATCTAGTTCCGATCGTAATTTACCCAACTGATGCTCGGCAGAATTGCACCAAGTATTGCTACGACTGCCACTAATTAGATGCAGGCATTTTTCAGCAGAGTTGAGACAATATTGAATCGATCTGGGAAACTCGCGATCGAAGATTAAAAACCGCGCGATGTCTGATGGGTTAATCCGACGATAAGTTTTGCGATACATTTCATAAGCACTCGCCGACTTTAATAAAGAGATCCACTGTAATTCATCTAATGCCGAACCAACGCCATTAGGCAAGATAATAAAATACTTTACATCTAAAATCCGCGCCGTTTTATCAGCCCGTTCGATCGATCTGCCGATCTGTCCAAAATGCCACGCCTCATTATGAGACATCGTTGCATCCATCACCCCAGCAAATTGGTGACTCGCCATTTTTACCTCTGCAAAAAAGCCTGGTAAATCTGGTTTAATTTTAGCTTCTGCGGCCTCTTTTACCATAAAGTAAAAACTATTTACCTGTTCCCATGTCTCTGATGAAATAATCTCCCGTACCGATCGAGCATTATGTCGCGCGGCTTGGAGACAGGATAAAATCGAGTTGGGATACTTTTCATCATAAGTAAGAAACTGCACCACATTTTGCGCCGTAGCCGCTCCATAACGACTGCGAAAAATATCTAAGTCGCCAGTAGTAATCACAATCGGTTCCCACTGGCGATCGTCTACTACGACACTATCGAGTAATAAATTCAAATTAACATCGACAAATCGGGCGATATTTTCAGCTCGTTCGATATAACGATTGAGCCAATAGATCGAGTTGGCAACGCGACTTAGCATAGGGGAAGGTATTAGGTATTAGGCTTTAGGTATTAGGCTTGAGGTTTTGGGATTGGGTTTTGAGTTTTGAGAGTTGTAGGTTGGGTAGAGCGAAAGCGAAACCCAACACTCACAAATAGCTGGCTGAGACAGTTGGGTTTCATTCTTCAACCCAACCTACAGATTTACTAACAAACGACCCATGTATCTTTGGTACCACCACCTTGAGACGAATTGACAACTAGAGAATC
>JBBRVB010000397.1:0-4151 GCA_038247275.1 Chroococcales cyanobacterium | reverse complement strand
CTTTGAATTTAAGATGAAGGAAGGGACGACATCGGAACCGACCCCAAACCCTTACAGGGATTGAAACCGAAACGCGATCGTATTGACGATCTATTTTCCGAGGATCGGAACCGACCCCAAACCCTTACAGGGGTTTTTTGCATAAACCCTCCAAAAGGGGGAATAAGCGGATTTATATACCAGAGCTAGCAGGTTTTCCGAGAAAATTAGTAAGACTGTACTTGAGTGAGCTGGCGGACGATCTCATCAAGATCGATCGGTTCAGAGCATTTTCTAAACTCATAACGACCGTACAAATTGATGTGCTGCCAAGCCACAGGCGAAATCTGTTTCAAGACCTCAATCCCTTCAACATCACCACTAGACTCCCGATGAGCCAGAACATTAGATAAAATGCTGGCATTATAATAAAGAATACAGTTAGCAATCAACCGCCCACACTCGCTCCAAAGTTGTTGCTCTAACTCAGATTTGAAGCGCAACTTACCAAAATTAGCATAAGAGATAGCTCGACGCAATTGATGGTAACTCTCACCTCGATTCAATGCCCGTTGTACATTTTGACGTAAGGGTAAAGAATCAATGTAATCGAGTAAGTACAAACTTTTGAGAATATTATCATACTCCCATAAAGCACGCCGAGTCTTATTCTTCCGAGCATAAGCACTAAGTTTACCAACAATAATGCTTTGAGTAGTTTCCTTCACTGCAAGTGACACCATAATTCGTTGAATATTCTCCCATTCTTCCACAATCAAATCAGTATTAAGCTTACGAATCGGCTTGATAACACAATCCTTATCATAGTTACTAGGATGTTGAAATCCATACAGAGCCTTGCTCACCTTGTCATAGATATCTTTATAGCGGGGTGCGAATTGATAACCAAACGAATTTAGAACAGCAAAGTTAACCTGATTCGTACCATGAGTATCAGTTGAATGGATCTCTGGCTGAATATCAGTCGTATTATTAAATAAAATATCAAATACAAAGTGGCTCTCATGCTCGTTTGCTCCAATAATTTTGGCATTAACCGGAATATGGTTAGCAACTAACGTATACGAGACAACGCCCTTCTTCAATCCAAAATACTTGGGAGAGTGGCGGGAATTGATTGTATTAATTCGAGCTTCAAACTTCTGCCCATCGCTACTAGAATGAATTGTGCTATCGATGTCATAATGATGGAAGATAGATAGCTCGGCAATAGCATTACTAATCAGATCGTTGGCTTCTTTGAGTGTCTCCAATCGGATAAAGTTATCTGAAGTACTAGCCAGTAGCTGATAATTAATATCGGAAACTTGACCCATCCGTCCCATCCCCATATTATTACCCCAAGCAATCAAACAAGCAATCATCACCCGCTCATCTACAGTTTGCTTTTGGTAACGACCTAATACATGCTCGAAAGCTTTGATAAAATGGCAGTGCCGATTTACAAAATACAATACTTCTCCAATATCGACCTGTTTCAAATTATCAAAGAAGGGAGAGTTGATGAGATCGACACCTTGAGGGTATAAAAGATTCCAGCGAACTTGTTTACCTCGCTTTTTAATCTGGAAGTGTTCGTTTTCTCCATTGGCGATCCGACGATTAACTTCAATGATGCGTTGTTCGAGCGTTTGTTCGAGTACGCCTAAATGTTCTAAAATTGGATGAGTTAAAATAGTTAGATTATTATCGACCATCAACTTCTGCTTATCTTGCCAGCGCAGGTCATTAATTAAGTCATCCTCTAAACTCCGAAAATGAATACTATCTCGACAGGAAATGTCACCCGATTCTAATCCATTTCGGAGCAGTCGATAGATTAAAAACTCATAACGATCTGGGATTAACTGCTTTTGGTGCTTGCTATCCTGTGCGTAGAGATAGCTCGTAACGGAGGCTGGTACGCAATCGACTGGAAATAAGTCAGATGGAAACTCTTTGAGTGGCTTACCCTTCTTGAATGCTGCTTTCAGGAAATCGACTGCTTCAATCAATGTATCCTGAGATAACGTGCTGGTAAATTCAATCGTGACGATTGCTTGTCTAAGGTGTAGTTTGAATTGACGAGATAATTTATCGATGTACTCCCACTGAAAAGCAGTTTCATCAAAGTTTACAGCTTTAGCCATCCGATTGGCGACAGTAATTAACTTTTGACGTGGTAAGATTTTAAAAGCATTTGACTGAAAAGTCGTGAAAGGTGTATCGCAGGCGATACTTTCATCCGTTAACAGCTTGAGAACTTGTCCGGCTTTTTGCAAGTTTTCGTTAATCTCTACATGACATTCCTGCAAACGTTCTTTGGCAACACTTTTAGCTTCATCGCTATAATTCCTAACTCTGAATATCAAGCAGTTAATTAAATTGTCAGAGTGTTGCTGATAGCGATGATAAGCAAAGCAGATTAAATAAATATACGCCGTCCACTCGTTCAGTTGCTTTAATCTGAACACAGAATAATAGCCTACCAATGAGGCATAATATTTAATACTTTCATTAGAAATATTTAGCTCTGGTAATAACCTCTGAGCTATTCTATAGAAAGGATGCAGTTGTTCTCCCCGCTGAATCTCACGTCTGATTTCAGCCAGACTGAAATCTTTGGGTTCGTGTTTGAGTTGGGTGATTTCATATAAACCAGTTGAATCTTCCAATAGTTTTTTGAAGTCTACTCTCTCTGACACCTGCAATCTAGCTTGGATGATACTTGTCAATCGGTTCTGTTCGGAATTTATAGCTCGACCAACTATTTTCTGCATCAAGCTATAACCTGGTAAGATAATTCGATGTTTCGTTAGATAGTTGATGAGTTCGCGAAAGACGTAAACGGGTTTACTGTAAACCATTGCCGATTGCCGTGCTTTCTGCTCAAGCTCTTGGCGTTCTTCCTTGGTACAATTACGATAACCATAAAGTTCGAGTATCAATCGCTGTTGTTTGAGCCGTGTCTGTTTGTCAATTACCGTGATTCCGCCGATCTGTCTGGAGTCGAAGTGTTGCTCCATAATATATTGAAAATCATCCTCAACTTCATTAAGCGTGAAGATAAAGAATAGATACTTGGCTCGGAAGTATCCCAATTGCAAAATAAAATGTACTTGAGATTTAAGCGAACGAAATCCTTCCAATATTTCTAGATCTGCATGTGATAATGCGAAATACTCAACCCGCTCTTCATAGTTAAATTTAGGTCTACTGTAGATACTTTTTATTTCATCACTAGCCAGGATCTTTAGACGTTTTTCTTGAGAACTGGCTTTGAAACTTTCATCTTCCATTTTTGGTCGTTTAGCTTTGAAGATCCTTAGTCTCAAAAACTATACAAGCTGAGACACATCCCTATCATGTCTCTTTTTATGTCTTAAAATACCTTTCTCTCAAAGTCTAATGAATAATGAGATATATGAGCACAACTTGGAGTTTTTCAGTATGGCTCTGGTTGGATATGCGCGAGTTAGTTCGGTGGGGCAAAGTCTTAATGTCCAATTAGACAAGCTCCAACATTGCGATAAGATTTATCAAGAGAAAAAAAGCGGTACAATCCAGCAGCGATCTAAGCTAGATGCTTGTCTGGAATATGTCCGAGAGGGGGATACGTTGGTGGTGTCGCGGTTAGATCGGTTGGCTCGCTCTACTCTTCATCTGTGTCAGATTGCTGACCTCCTCAAGCGCAAACAGGTCGCTTTGCATGTCCTGGATCAGAATCTTGATACGTCGAATGCGACTGGAAGACTTCTGTTTAATATGCTGGGTGCTATTGCTGAATTTGAAACTGAAATCCGCTCAGAACGACAGCTTGACGGTATTCATAAGGCTAAAGAGTTGGGTGTTCG
Organism: Chroococcales cyanobacterium; assembly: GCA_038247275.1. GTDB lineage: Bacteria > Cyanobacteriota > Cyanobacteriia > Cyanobacteriales > Chamaesiphonaceae > Chamaesiphon. Next base: position 318 of record JBBRVB010000397.1, on the reverse strand, counting down.
CTTTGGGCGCAAACAGCTTTTGTCTGCTTCGCAGATCGTCGAGCTGCATCTGCGACGCGCACAAGGTACTCTCATTAAAATTCTGATGAAAGATTTTTCTCTTTCTAAGGCGAGTGTCTATCGTTACTTGAAGAAAACTGCTAGCTCTGGTATATAAATCTGCTTATTCCCCCTTTTGGAGGGTTTATGCAAAAAACCCCAACCCCTTATTTTGGTCTTCGGACAGTGGTTCAAGCCTGAATAGTTTTTCGTCCTAATTCTGCTGTTCCTCCTTATATTGTTTTAGTCTAAGCTTGTAGTTACCTTTTTTGAACAAAT
>JBBRVB010000396.1:0-4156 GCA_038247275.1 Chroococcales cyanobacterium | reverse complement strand
CAAGCTGTACCAATTAAGCTAAAGTCTATTTGGTACAATTTTCAGCAACGAGATAGTAAGGGTTTGAGGGTACTAAATCTCAGAGGGTTTAATTGGTACAGCCCTTAGCGGCACTTTTGACACGGATGCTACCCAAACACCATGACTGACTTTAATGATATGTTGAAAGACTTTGCCACAACAGATCCGCGCTTACATTATATCGACCTGCGATCGCTGATCTCAGACTCTGATTGGGCTAATGAACTACACCTCAAAAATAGCGGTTATCGACGAGTTGCCGAGGAATTCGATCGGGTAATTCGCCCTCTGTTATTCGTCCCTAACTTGGGGGAAACGCAGAATTCGGAGAAATTTGCACGCTAACGATCTCTGATGTCAGTAAAGGCTCTATGACCTGTCAGAGAATATGTCAGTAAACGATCGAAAGGACTCTAAATTGACACTTTTAAGGGCTTTCGGTTGACATCAAGTTGGGGTATACTCTATCTCGATGTCAGGTCGAACGCTAAAAACTGTCAGAATAGAGTAGTTTTTTCGATTTTCTGACATCGCTCGTAGCAAGTCATAGATTCATTCCTGACATAAATGTAAAGCAAAATTCCTTAGCGTACGGATTTATCCGTTTTCTGCGTTCTCCCCAATAGGGGAATAGGGTTGAGAGCATTTTCTAAAGTAATTACTTTAGAAAATTAGCGAGATGACTGCAAGTACTCTAGAATCCCTGCAATGGAAGTATTCTGGACGATGAGATTGTGGACGGTTGGCACCTTCCGACGGGGAACAGTCTTGGTGCGCGTCACAAACTTACCTTGGAGATTTTTCTCCTTGTAAGTAAAGTGCCAATACCAGTGGTCGATAGTTGCTGAATCTCGCTCCCCTTTAATGATGGGATATTCATTCATAAAGCCATCTCTGGCAGCTTTGAGCTGCATAAACTGACACAAGCTACCAGATTTACCTGGAGAGCGTGAAGCTCGGATTTTCACTGTATAATTGAAATGAAATATTTTGGATTTGGTAAGGGGAGCATCCCACCTTTTAAAATTCTGAAATATAAAAATAACCTCGATCGTTGAACCACCTGATGACTGGTTCTTGATAATTTATTCTACAGTTAAGTAATAAAAAGTGGGATGCTCCCTTTGGTAAGTGGTTAACGCTTACCATTTTTATTAAGACTAATTATATCATTTTCAATAAACAATTATTATACAAACATCGCTTTTTATTAAATAAAGGGAGAGTAATTATGATAAAATAATATCAGCAAATACATCTCAATCTTATCTCTATGTGTCGAGATACAATCTTCTATAGAATTTTCGCGCAGTCACCGACAATCCTATTTGAGCTACTATCTCAGCCACCAAATCGCGCGTCGGAATATACATTTGATTCGGTAGAGGTCAAGGAAACTTCTTTTCGGATTGATGGTGTTGACGACCCTTGAAGGTGATGCTGCGGTAGCCAATCGAGCAGTCGAGATTACTTCCAGATGAACGTGCCATACTAGATCTAGTCTCGACAATTATGGTTTATAAGTTCGGTAATTTAGCCAGAGATGAGGTAAATGCGATGTTAGGAATTGAATTAGAGCAGACGCGGGTATATCAAGATACCAAGGCTGAAGGAAAGGCTGAATAGGGACGAGCGTTAGTATTAAAGCTGTTAATCCGTAAACTAGGGAGATCGCTCGCTCGATCTCGATCTTCAATCGCAGGTAAATAGCCTGACGAGCGGACAAATCGAATCCCTGGTCGAAGCTTTATTAAATTTTCAAGCGGTAGAAGAGTTAGTAAATTGGCTGGATAATAATTGATAATTGATAATTGTTCATTCTTACCAAAGAGGCTTGAGGTAGAGTTTTTTGTCTTTCTTCTTGAACTATAGATTTTTAAATAGGTAGTTATCAACTATTAATTATCAATTAATGTCATCTTATCCAGATAATTGGGTTGAAATTGCCACCGCCATCAAGCGCTCGGCAGGATATCACTGTAACCGTTGCGGTTTAAAGTGTCTGCCACCCGCTCATAGTTATCGCCACCTTGATTTGTCCTTGCGGCGCAGACTTTCAGCCCAGGTTCACCATATTGATGGGAATCCCAGTCATAACGACAGGTCTAATCTCGTGTGTCTCTGTTCGGGTTGTCACCTCAGAATGCACCGCCATCGTCCCCAGCCGACACCAGGGCAGTTATCGCTCAAGCTGAAACTACCGAAAGTGAGAATACGACGGTTACGCCAGGACTATAGAAATTTCCAATTAACATTGACCGATTTAATCGATCGATTGCCACAATTACCGTTAACATTGCATCGACAACTTGAGCTAGACTTATCAAATTAGTTTAGCAAATAGTATTTTATCTATGGAAAATGAATGATTATTACATTAGACAGAAATAATTACCCTCAATTACTAGCCCAATTCGTACCCCAAGCGATCGATTCTGAGACATTACTAATATTCCACTACCCGCTACATGCACGTTAAGGTAAAAAAAATTCCTTTTATTTACGCATAATTCTTAAACTAAATCTGCCAACTTGCTAGAAACCTGACCCTGGACATTCTTCCGCCGATCGTCATAAATCACCAAAGTTTCCAACTTCGCATGACCGCTCAATAACCTAGCATCCCGCACATTACCATCACTTAAATCCAAATAAGCCGTAATCGAACTATGTCTGACTCGATGGGGTGACATCCGCTTATCAACACCCGCATCCTTTGCCAATTTTTCCACCAAATAGCCTAAACTGCGTCCCGATAACCGCTTGCCATAAGAACGATTATCTAACGCCATAAATAAAGGTTGACTCGGCTCTCCCCCTCTAACACTCAGCCATTGGGTCAATGCCGAGCGAGTTTTCACAGCCAAATCGACCGCAATTTTTTGAATCTTCCCCTTACGGATAATCCACAACCGATCGGACTGAAAATCCTCAATATTTAGAGTAGTAACTTCACTTCTTCGCAGCGCATTATCCCATAATAACCGCATAATTGCATAATCCCGTTTGCCCCCAATCGTCTCCCGATCGATCGCCTCAATCATCATCCGATAAACATCAGGAGCGACACCAGAAGTGTCCCGATATACCTCGACCTTTAAACTAGCAACATCCTCCAAACTAAACCCACATTGACTCAATTTGCGGGCATGATTGACTAACGATTTAATCGCCGCCAACCGCGTATTAATCGTATTTGGTGAGAGATTTAGAGCCAACAATCGCGACCGATAACTCAACACCACCGCAATCGCTTGTGCGCTAGGTAAATTCAAGAACTCACGAATTTGGTGAGGATTCACCTTAGCTCCGGTTATCTGCACAAAAAAGTCATTTAGAGCCGAAGCATAAGTCCGTTTGGTATGCTCGGAAATTTGGAGCTTGAGAAATTCCGCCCAAATATGGTCGTCAGCCACCAGCGATCGGGCAATCGAGCCGATCGACGATTTTGTAGTTTCTTGAAGTGAAACTCGGTCTTCAGCGATCGGCGAGTCAATTAGTACAATTTTAGTGTCAGTCATAGTCGATCGCCTCGTTCCAAATCGCCGGGTACAAAGTTACTGTTAAATGCTGTTGCCTGGGTTCTGATTCCGAAAAGAGCCATTATCAGAACCAAACTGGTTGTTAACTATGATCGCAGATTTCTGGCCCCCATTGCGATCGCACGGGTTATCTGGTTTAGGTTTGAAATCCCTATAAAAGTAATTATCGGTACCTCAATCCGAGCCGATTGAGACATCACTCGCAGAGCGATCTACAATCGTACCAACCTAGTTCCAACACCACAACCGTTTGGAGGTTTGAGATGATTACTGGCTTATTCATGGGCTGGACTGACCCGATTAGTGGGCAGTGGTTTCCGATTAAAAAGATGACCTGGCATGAGGGTAAATACTATACCGTCTACCTGCAAGGAATGCGATCGGCAATGGAAATCAGTGCGGCTCATCGAACTCTCGTAAAATCAGGATTAGCTAAGTTAGATCGAGTCAAAATTTCTACTGATATCGACGTGTCTTTTAGAACGAGAATGCCTGTTAATCGACCATTTACAGATCCTCTCAAACTAGAACGACTAGGTTTATCCACAGACATCGATCGGTTCGATCCTTTTGAGTATGTAGCCAGAAGTGGT
>JBBRVB010000395.1:0-4165 GCA_038247275.1 Chroococcales cyanobacterium | reverse complement strand
TATTTTTAGCATCCAGGATACTGAACGTCTTATCCTAATTATACCCCATCCGGAATCTGAATAGTATACTTGTTCTATTTTGTATCTGCATCCTCAATTACATTGTACAGAAGGGTATTGCTAATATTTAGGACTTACGCATTGACAGATTAGGCCAAATAGGATGTATGGGTTTCAGGCATTTAATCTTGCTTTGATCGCAATATCTGCCGATCGCCAGATATTTGAGTAAGTCTAAAATGACGTATTTCCGCGAATTAATGATAGTAACTTTGTACGATGCGTAAGTCCTAATATTGATTAATCCCTGTCTCTGAGTGAGACAGGGATAATCCAAAACTTTAACTACTTAACCAATTCAACAGCCCGTTTACACAACGCCTCAGCAGTAATGCCATTAAACGCCATCAACTGACCCGCAGTTGCAGTAGTTTCGCCACGTTTCCAGGCGAAAGTATCGCGAGGCGAATTCGATCGCAACATCACAGGTTCCAACATCGCAGGTGCGCCGCCTGTAACGCCGATTAAGACACTACCACCAAAGATTTCGGCGAACTTAGCATCAGACAAGAAACCGCCATCTGGCTGACTACAGGTATCCCACGCAACATCAGTTGGACGGTAGAGACGACGAGGATTGATAATTGAGACGATTTTTGAGCCGATACCTTCGGTTTTTAAAAATGCAGCCGCCTCAAACGCTGGTGCTAGCGTCATGTCACCGATGACTGCGAACACTACTTGCTTATCGCCAGGAACATCTTGCAAGACTACCGCGCCATCTTCCAAGCCTTGCCGAGTTTGGGCGAAGGTGGTGCGGATGGGTAAGGGTGACTTACTCGCGGTAATGACTACGCCTTTATTTTGGGTAGTTAATGCCCAGTCGTAGCAGACTTGGATACTATTGGCATCGCAGGGGAAGAGGGGGAAGACGTTACCATTCCGCATCATCGAGGCGAAGTAGGCTTCGATTTCGGGGCGTTGGTGCGTCCAACCGTTGCGCCCCTGTTCGAGTGCCCCTGCGGTATAGAGGGTGATAGTCGAAGGGGTAGGGCGGCGCAATTCTGCCATTGCTTGAGTGACGGTTTGCCAGATGGGTAAACCATTGATGGCGAAGGATTCGTAGGAACACCACAGAGTACGCGCACCCATGAGGGCGAGTCCCGCAGCGAGTCCCGCACACGCATCTTCGCTGAGGGGTTCGTATACTTGCCCGTCGGGTGCTTGGAAGTAAAGATCGTCGGTGGTGGGGTGGATGATTTTGAGGGCTTGGTTGATATTGGCAATCCCCGAAGCTTCATTCCCATCGGCGTTGGTGACGAGAAAGTTTTGATCCTGTTGTCCGACATAGCCAACTAATCGCCCCATTGCGGTGGTGGATACTTTGGCTTCGCCTGGGTTATATTCTTCGAGAGGGAGGGTACCGAGGCTGGGTACTGGGAATACTGATTCGGTAGTGGCTACTTGAGATGATGAACCGCCGCCAGCACGTTCGCAATTAGTCCGCACTAGTTCCCAGGCTTGGAGATGGAGGGCGCGAGTTTTCAAGCCGGTGATAATATCCGCATTATCTAGAGTGTGGTGAGCATAGAGGTTGTGGGATTTGGAACCCGTGGCGTGAACTCCCGCACCTTTAAGTTGTTTGATGATGAAGACGGTTAATTTACCACTCATGGCAGATTTAGCCGCTTTATCCACACCCGCAAGAATGGCTTGAGTAAATGCTAACCGTTTTTCTAATGAGAACAGCGTACTATCGACATATTCACCCGATTGATTTTTGTCGTCAAAATCCTTGGCATTCACTAGAATGACTTCATCAAAACCATTACCTTGCCAATAACTAATCATCTCTTGATTAGTTTTGGTAGACACCATACTATGGTGCTCTTGAGAATAACCATTCCATACCAGTACGGGTAAGAAATTCGTCACCGTTGGGAATGCAGTATGGAAATGTTGAATCGCACTGATGATATACGGCTCACCCAAACCACCATCGCCGACAGTAAAGGGAAATAATTTAGCTGGGTGCAATTTTGCCGCAGACATAGCGAAATGTTGCCCTTGACCCAATGGGCCTGCCGGAGCGAGAATACCAGGTATAAAGCCCGATAAGTGCCCAATCAGTCCATCTTTTTCGCGGAACTTATCGCGCAATTGTTGAACTGTATCGATACCCATCGCTTCGAGCGACTTGTCGAGAAACATGGCACTATAGAATCCCGGCGCATGGTGTCCGACTTCAGTGAGAATATTCTTATGTCCGAGCATCACCAAGGAAGCGTAGACTTCGGCTTGGCTGGCAAATCCGCCAGGATGTCCCGAAGCTTTACTGGCGCAGACTTGAAGCGTGAGATAGCGCAGCGCGTCAGCGTAGAGCATAGTTTGAAAAGCAGCAGTGGGATTGCTAGCATCAGCAATGCTCGTTTGCCCAGCAGCGATAACAGGTGTCTTACCATGAGTCTCGAAGCCTGGGAGCATTTCCCCAAAGTATTGAATCCCTTCGGCAAAGGCTGGAGTCTGAACCGCAGTAGTCATAAATTATAGTCGCCTTAGAATAGTAGATATCGATCGATGCTACCAGCTATCCTGGCTCATTTGCTAATTTTCAGTCAGGGAATCGAGTTTGTCCAATAACCTCAAACCTTCCTGGGCATTTCCACGCGCTGCTATTAGTTTGAATCTATCGTTGAATATCTAGATTGAGAGCCTGATGTAGCTGTAAATTTTCAGTTCGATCGGTTGTCACTTCAATGATGGCACCACGATTATTTGCTAGAGAGCGATTGTAATCGCGAATCAATTCATCTCGATTTTGTGGATGATAGTAATCGACTTTGAACATCGCCGCTGCATGAGCAAAATCTAAACCATGTGGGGTACCGAAATAAGTATCGAATATTGCGGTAGATTTGGCGATCGGTAAAAAGGAAAAAATTCCCCCACCATCATTGTTGATAATGATGACAATAACTGGCTGGAGATTGCGTTGCAATAATGCTAAAGAATTCAAGTCATATAAGCTCGATAGATCTCCCACAATCGCTGTCACTGGAGCCTGTAAACCCACAGCAAATCCAGTTGCTGACGCGATCGCACCCTCAATCCCACTCGTACCTCGATTTGCCCCAATGCGCGGACTTAATACTTCGGAATCTGCCCCCATCTCACCAACACCAAACATATCCAAATCACGAATCGGCATACTATTCGATACCCATAAGCCATGTTGACTGGGGATGAGTTCGGAAATAGTTCGAGCAATGAGTGGTTCGGTTAATTTGGAGGTTTTTAAAAATTTAGCGGCTGTAACGCCGATGCTATCTGAAGCCGATCGTAATTTTTGCACCCATGTTGATGGCGGGAGTGGCGGTAATTGTGCAGATGAGTGCTGACAGAGATAGGTAATGTCAGATTCGATTCTGAGCGAGACGAGATGACTCGGATCGTGACGATCGCCATCATTGACGACAATAATATAATTTTGAGGTGGATATTTCTCGATCCATTTCAACCACTGCGACGAAACAATTCTAGTGCCAATTTGGACGATCGTATCGATCTGCTCCAACTCTACAGCAACATCCGTCAGCAACAACCGATCGAAGTAATGGATTAAATTCGGAAAATCTCGGCGCAATCTCAATCCTGACTGAATATCTGCAAATACCGCCCAATTTAACCGCAGGGCTAATTCTACTACTGCCTTAATATCTCCGATCGACTTTAATTGTCCGACAACCAAGACACCCTTAGTGGTAGATTGGATAATTTTAATTAGCGACTCAATTTCGTCAGGAGTAGGAATCGTTAATTTAGTTGCATAACGAGTATATGGCGATCTATTCCCCTTCCATCTATCCAAACTTGCAGGTACTTCTACAGGTATATCTATAGATCCAAAAGGCTCCCGAAACATGCAATTGAGATGTACGACTCCACCTGGAGCTTGTCCCGCTCTGGATACAGCCAGATCGATCGTCGTCAATACCACATTGGGGTTGATTTCGGCTGTGGGGCAAGGTAAATCAAATTGCCAGGTTGGATAATTCCCATACAAATTCACCTGATTAATGGTCTGATTTGCCCCCGTCTGACGCAACTCTGGCGGTCGATCGCTAGATAAAATAATTAGAGGGACGTTATCGATCGATGCTTCAAT
>JBBRVB010000394.1:0-4183 GCA_038247275.1 Chroococcales cyanobacterium | reverse complement strand
TGTGCCGGAGTACAATCGCAAACCGTTGGAAAACAGTGTGACTCTCGCGTGTGAACGACTATTCAATCAGATTGGCGTAAATACTCCTTTTGATAGATAGCGTTGTTGCCCACATCTACTATTATAGTAAAATTTTTTTGGTTAGTCTAGGCAAGTGGTCTTAGCCTTTGTATACTTTGTTGCTAGTCATTTGTTGCTAGTCATTTTATATGACAATTGATGATGAAAATCGACAAAGCGGCGATATATAGGGAGTTACATCGAGTTTCAATCGCGATCGACTGTCGATCGATGATGACCGCGAGGGCAGTAGCTGAAATATTGCCAAAAGCTTGCACACTAACATATTAGCGAATTATCCACACAAAATGGGCGGATAACCGTCCATCCAGTTATCCGCCTTTTGGCTGATGGTATTTAATTAGCTTATCGCCTTACTACTTAGGCAATGCTGGGTGAGGCAACTTCAGATCTAGTTAAGAAGGCGACACATTCTACATGGGCTGTTTGGGGGAAGAAGTCGGCGGGTTGGACGTAAGTGAGTTGATAGCCACCTTGTTCGCAGAGAATCTGTAAATCTCTGGCTAAAGTTGCCGGTTTGCAACTGATATAGATGATTTGGGCTGGTTGCATGGCGGTAAGCGCGTCGAGTACGGCTCGATCGCAGCCTGTGCGCGGCGGATCTAGTAAAATCACATCAGCTTGGATATCGATCGCAGGTAATAATTCTTCAACTTCACCAGTCCGAAATTCGATGTTATTGAGGCCATTGAGCCGTGCGTTGGCTCTGGCTTGGATTACCGACGAGCTATGTACTTCAATCCCAACGACGCGCTTGACATGCTTGGATAGTGGGAGTGTAAATGTCCCAATCCCACAATAAGCGTCAATCAGCGTTTCGGTACCATTGAAGCCCGCTCGATCGATAATGAGATCGAGGACGGCTTCGGCTTGCTCGGTGTAGATCTGAAAAAAGGTATCCGCTTTGAGCTGAAATTGTAAATGACCGAAGGTTTCACAGATATATTCACGTCCGGCAATACAGCGAGTTTCCGAGCCGAAGATGGTATTATTCGGTCGATCGTTGAGATTGAGACAGACTCCCACGAGATGGGGATAGCGTTGCATCCAGCGTTGTGCTTGTCCTTCGATGTCTGGGATATTGAAATCTGTGACTACCAGTGTCAGCAAAATTTCACCCGTTCGCCGACCGATTCGTAGTAATAAATGCCGAAATTTGGGACTATTATCTGGTACGGTGGTAACTTCAGTCACCATCGGGCGATTACGAAGTTTCGGTTTGGGGATGCCTCGATCGGTTGTACCTGCATCCTCATACTGACTGACAATAATTTGGACACCAGTGCGGCGCATACCCGGTTCTCTGGCTCCCTTACTTTCGGGCTGATAAATTTGCCAGCCACGATCTTGGATATCCTGCTTGATTTCAGCCAAGAGCGGGTTCAATCTGTCATCTTGAACCGGACATTGATTGAGATTGACAATTTGGTGGGTACCCTTACGATAATACCCCGCCTTAATTCCACCCGAATCGCTGACTCCCAGGGGATAGGTAACTTTGTTCCGATAGGCAAAATTGCCCTGTGCGCCCACAATTGGAGCCACTGGCGGCTCGGCAAATCCGCCAATCCGTTTGAGGGCTTGAATGACTTGATTTTCTTTGGCAGTTAACTGATAGTCATAATCGATATGTTGCAATTGACAGCCGCCGCATTTATCAGCCACGATGCAACTAGGGCGTACACGATGAGGAGAAGGGGTGACAATTTCGAGTAATTTACCATGGGCGTATTGACGCTTGACAGTCACAAGTCTGGCGGTAACTACATCGCCAGTTACTGTATCGGGGACAAATACAACTTGATTTCCAACTCGTCCTACACCTTCACCACTCTCACTGATGTCGGTGATTTCGATTTCTACTACATTCCCTTGTTTCAATGACTGGCTATGGTTAGGCAGTTCGCTAGAAACTTCAGTGGGCGAATTGTCGGGAGACATGGTGTGTTGTGGCAAGAGAGCAATTAATCATCATAACAGTTATTGGGGAACGTAGATGACTAGGTATTTTTATTTGTGCGAGTATTAGAATCGATCGAATTTAGAGAGCGTCTTACCGAGTCGCCAGCACGGAACGGGTATTAATCTCGATCGCAACTGTGACGATCGATCTAGCGAACATACCTAAAATTTCAACAGAAATATTCGTTCAACCCCTAAATATTTCCAATCTCCAGCTAATTATCAATTATCAATTATCAATTATCAATTACTCCCTATACCTCGTGCTAACTATGGTCATGCCGTCAAACAACGTGCTACACAGTTTTTTACTGTGTTGATTGACTATGCCAATGACGAGCTAGATATTGCAGAACATCAACTAGAGAGATTACAGTCAGATATTCAGCTCAATTGGCAAACAGATCGGCGGTGTGTAATTCGGACAAAAATCAGACATCTCGAACAGCTCATTCGTGATGCTGGGATCGTACTTACTAACGAACAGATTAAAGAATCGATTAAATGTCTAACTGATTTTCTAGAAATTATTGAAGACAATCGGGCGAGTAAAGGTGGATCGGAAACTTGGCATTTTACTTTGAACTTGTGGTACAATCGCAACGATCGAGTGGCAAATTTGGATCGATTTGAGAGTGAGTGGAATCGACGTAAATCACCCCAAACTAGTGTCGATCGTTTAGAGCAAATACCAAAAACAGATTGCTGGTTAGAACTAGTTCGATCGAGTCTGACGGCACAACAATATCAACGGATTACTACTAATTGATTGACAATAGAGGATCGGGTTAAATTTAACTTAGAAGAGGTCTATGTACCGCTAGGATTGATGACAGTAGTGAAGAGACTAGCGATCTAATCGTCTCCGATCCCGATCGCTTGTTAGCACAATTAGTTACCAATCCAGAACCAAATCGAATTGGAATTATTGGCTAACCCGGATCTGGAAAAACTACTTGCCTTCAGAAGTTAGCAGCCGGATTACTCGATCGCCAATTATTACCAATCTGGATCTCACTTGCCGATCTTCAGGGTGAAACTCTAGAAAATTATCTATTGCAAAATTGGCTCAAACTAGCCACGCGGCAGATCGCAATCGAACCACAACTTCAACAAGATTTAGTCTTACAATTCGAGCGAGGTCGAGTGTGGCTATTATTAGATGCTGTCGATGAAATGGCTAGCGATGCCAGTATTTCACTCAGTAATTTAGCCAAACAATTCCAAGGTTGGGTTGGTTCAGCACATATCATTCTCACCTGTCGATCGAATGTTTGGGATAGCGGTAATAATGCACTAGAAGACTTTACTACTTATCACAATCTCAGCTTGAGTCATGGTTATAGTCAACCAGATATTGGCGTTGGCGGAGCATTTACCTTAGCAAAAGCCGCTCTGAAAGAGAATCGCGTGCGCCAATTTATTCAAGGATGGTTTAAAAGTCGTCCTGAATTGAGCGAACATCTGATTTCCGAACTCAGTCAGCCGCAATATCAGCGATTGCGTGATGCCATCAAAAATCCACTCAGGTTAGCTTTATTCTGTCGATATTTGTGGCGAACTCAAGGTAAATTACCCAGTACTAAAGCCAGTCTATATCAACAGTTTGTCGATACAATTTATCAGTGAAAACAAGATTTGTTTCCGACAACTTCAGCTCAACGTCAACAGTTAAATGATGCACTAGGAAAATTAGCATTTCAAGCAATCTATTTTAATCCATTAGTAGAGCGGGAGCAAAAACAAGTCCGCTTTCGACTTCATCACCACACAGTACTAGAATTTCTGACCCCAGATTTATTAGAGCTAGTATTATAACTAGGCTGGTTGAATCAAACTGGGATCTCGATCGCGACTGGTGCCAAAATTTATGCTTTCTATCATTCTACATTTCAGGAATATTTTGCGGCGCGATCGATTGTCGATTGGCATTATTTTTTTACTGACGATTTAGCTAATCAGTCCCCAATTTTTAGTCCATATTGGCAAGAAACGATCTTATTTTGGTTTGGGAGAGGAGATATCGCTAATAGTGAGAAAGAAGCTTGTTTATCAGCACTAATTAATTTCGATCGTCATTGTGGTGGCTGCTATCATTATCGAGCTTATTTCCTGGCTGCTACCGCTATTGCTGAGTTTC
>JBBRVB010000393.1:0-4184 GCA_038247275.1 Chroococcales cyanobacterium | reverse complement strand
CGCAATAATTCCTGAGAATGCCACCAAAATATAAAACTGAGACTGCCCAGAAGTACTATATTTAAGTGTCTGCCCACCAAACAATGTCCCGATGCCAACTAAATTAACAAACCCATCGACAACATATCGATCGAACCAATTAACAATTCGCGCACTGATTGCTACCACCAACACGATTGTAAACTGATAAAATCTTTGGATGTAAAAATCATAAGTAAAGAAATTTTGGAGTGCTGGCATTGGTAGCCTTACTGGTTTTGGGATACTATCTACTGTATAAATCACCCCAGCAATTGTCATCCCAGAAATACTCGACCAGACCAATAACGGTGCAAGCATCGCATCTGATTTACCCCAGGTGGGAAACATGTCTAGATTCCCTAAAATCAGCGGAATATGACAGATGAAAACAGCAAAAGTAATCACTGGTAAACTAATCAACCAAAATGGTTCGAGCGATCGTTCGCTCATCGGTTGCACCTGACCCAAAAATACTCGACAAAATAGTCTAGTCAAACTAAAGGCAGTCAGTGTATTGACAATCAACACCACACCAACTAACCAAGGTTCCTCGACCCATAAACTACCGACTAATTGTAAAAATCCCCAAAATCCACCCAAAGGTGGTAAGGCAATAAATGAAGCCATCGCTACCAACATCGATGCCCCAGTAAATGGACGACGCGACCACAAGCCACCCAGTTGAGTCAAATCTTGGGTAATATTCGTCAAAATAATCGCACCTACACTCATATACAACAATGCCATCCCGAAAGATCCATTGAATAGAATAAAACGAGCTGAGTCCAAATTTTGAGTACCAACGGCAATAAATACCAGCCCGATCGAAGCACTTAATACATACGAAAGTACACGTTTAAGGTCAACCTGTGCGATCGAAATTAACGCACAACAAATCGCCGTCGATACACCGAGAATGACGAGAACATCTAATAAAATTGGTGAGAGTGAAATTACCGGTGCGAGTTTAATCAACACGAATGCCCCCGCCCCGACGACGACCGCATTCCGCAACACCGTCGCTGGAATCGGTGCTTCCATCGCTTCATCCAGCCAGAGCTGGAAGGGGATCTGAGCGCACTTACCCAATGGTCCTGCACTTAGAGCTAAACCGAGTAATAGCCCTACTGTCGGGTCTAATTGCGCCGTTTGCGCCCAAATTTCTAACTCGGTAAAATTCCAGGTTCCCGCGATCGTATAAATGGCGATTACGCCCATCAGCAAAATAATATCACCCACTCGCTTTGTCCAAAAAGCGTCCCGCGCCCCAGTAATTACCAAGGGTTGAGCATACCAAAAACCGACCAGAAGATAAGTCGCTAGCGTCAGCAATTCGAGAAAGACATAAGTAAAAAACAGCGAATTGGATAAGACCAACCCACAGATCCCCGCCCCAAAACAATTCATCAGCGAAAAGAACCGCGCCCAGCTCCAATCCATCTCTAAATAACCGACGGCATAAATCTGAGCAACCAGATTGATTGTCGTCACTACTGCCGTCGCCGTCAGCGTAATCACCGAAATCTCGATCGGGAAGTTAATGTCTAGAGTGCTAGTATGCAACCAACTGTAGCTAATTTCTTGAGTAGGTAAATCCCAACCCGCAACTAAGGCTAACACAGCATGAATAAAAGCGACCCCCGCCATCAGGATATTGAGATAACCGGCGGGTCTGGTGCCGAGTTGCCCCGACCAACCGAGCGACCACGGGAGTGCTAAAATTGCCCCGATAATCGGGTAGCAGGGAATTAACCAGATCGTGTGTAGGAATATCGAATACATAGATTTAAATCTATAGTTTAACAATCTAGACTAGTAATAGCTCTATGTAGAAGAGTAATCTAAAATTCTCAGAAAAGATATCTAAATCATAGAGTTTTATCATATATTTCAGCTAATTTTTACTTATCTTTACGATAACAATAGGCGATTGTCTATCGTTAATTTAGCATTACATCTATGTTGAGCAACAATCGACCGATTTCGATTTAGCTGCTAAGAGTTGAGAGTCAACCATTCCGGCTTGGTAATTTCCATTTTGTTAGCCTCAACCCAATAACGCTTTTTTTGAAAGGCATGGGGAATATATCTAACAAATTTCAGCCCACCTTTTTCAAGTACGCGCCGACTCGCCTTGTTCCAGAGTGCATAACTCGCTTCGATCCGGTTTGCACCGAGGCTCTCAAATCCAAATGTCATGATGGCAATTAGGGATTCGGTCATATAACCCTGCCCTTGATACTCTGGATGCGTCCAAAATCCCAAATTCCAAACAGCTTGACGATCGGTTTTGCGGATGCCAATCCGCCCCAGGAGCAGATCGGAATCCGGATCGGCGATCGTAAAACTAAATGTTTTCCCGGCTGCCCATTCGAGAATCTGCACTCTCAATGGCTCATCCAACTCCTCAATCGTCGTCGGTGGTTCCCACTGCATTCCATCATTAAATCCCGCACAGCGAGTCGCCGAAAAGATCTGCGGCAGATCCGCAGCACAGGGGCACCGCAACAAACAGCGTGCTGTCGCCATCGTAAAGTCTAAGGGAATGACTGGTTGCATCTCAAACAGGTTATATTTATTTCTCTAGTCTAAAATTACAGCGAATACTTCACAAATCAAATCAGTGGTAAAGACAGTTAGTACATGGACCTTTGGACTCCTGCTCTTAGTTGGATTCTGTTTGAGTATTTGGGTTATTATCCCCGCACCGATTTTCTTACTACTCCCCTTAAGCGTTGGCACACCAGAAATTAGTCCTGGCTTGATGATTTTTAATGGCAGCTTACTACTTCTAGGCGGGCTGCGATTCTGGCCGGGTAAGTCAGGGCAACCGCGATTATTTATCCTGACTCTGTGCATCAGTGGTTTTGCCTTGGTACTGAGTGCTGCGCCATTACTCCAATTTTCCTCAGCTCAACAGCAAGCACAACAGGCGATCGAGTCGAGTTTGGGCAAAGATTATTTAGCCAATATTTCACCCTCGTTGATTGCCAACATGCGATCGTACCCCCTAGTCATTTCAGATATTGGGAGTGGTATTGCCAGTACTCAGGTGAGGATCGATCGCCAGATTCCCTTCGATCGTCCTGATGGCGTGCCCCTAGATCTAAATATCTATCGACCCCTCAAAGTCGGTAAATATCCTGCCATTGTCTCGATTTATGGTGGTGCATGGCAACGTGGTAGCCCCGATAGCGATGAAAATTTCAATCGTTATATCGCCGCTCAAGGTTATGTCGTGTGGGCAATTTCCTACCGTCACGCCCCTGCCTATCGTTTTCCCACTCAAATTGCCGATGTCCGATCGGCATTGACATATATCCAAAAACATGCTGCTGAGAATGAAACCGATCTCGATCGAGTCGCGCTGATCGGTCGATCGGCAGGCTCTCAATTAGCCATGTTAGCAGCATATCGAGATCCACCATTTCCGATCCGGGCAGTCATCGGTTACTACGGTCCAGTCAATCTTACAGCAGGGTATGAACATGTACCCACTCCCGACCCGATCGAGTCTAGAGCCACACTTCGGAAATTTCTCGGCGGCACGCCAACACAATTGCCCGAACTCTACCGTCAAGCATCGCCCATCACCGCAGTCACAGGCGCACTCACCGCACTCCCGGCATCACTGCTGATCTATGGTGGCAAAGACCACATTGTCGAAGCTAAATATGGTAATTACCTCGCCGCACAATTGCGATCGCAGGGAAATAAAGCCATTTTTATTAAAATTCCCTGGGCGGATCATGCTTTTGATGCGGTGTTTTCAGGCATGAGCAATCAACTTGCGCTCTACTATACCGAGCGATTTTTGGCTTGGGCACTGATTAAGTAACAATAATCACTTTTATCTTTTCGACTTCCTTTGAAGTCGGGAGTTTTTTCATCATTCTAGCGGTGACAGTCCAGGCAATTAGGTATAGAGAGGGCGACGATCGGCTATTCCTTTTGATAGAAAGATATTGAGAAGTAATCGAGTACTATGCAATATATTATACAAACACTAATTGTTGGAGCGCGAGATGCCGAATAACTATCCTAATCCTCAACGTAGAGACGATTCAGAAGATGAGATCCAGTACCAGCGAGAACGATCGGCAGAAAATAGGGGTACCAGTAGCGGTTTAGTGTTTGGGAGCCTTTTAGTTGCCTTGATTGGG
>JBBRVB010000392.1:0-4198 GCA_038247275.1 Chroococcales cyanobacterium | reverse complement strand
ATGCAGTTAATAATCATTGCTTTGACCACTTTACCTGCACTAACTTTTTCTCTTGCGTCAGTTCCGATCTCTCGATCGATTACCTCTACTATTCCAATCTCATCTACAATCCCAGCGATGATTCCCAGATGGTCTAGATCTTGTACATCTATTTGAACTTCTGTCTTCATTTTTGATATTTTAAATCTACTTCATCTAAAATAACTTTTTTCCGATCTAACCTGCTGGATATAGGCTTCAAATCGAGCAGATCGATGACTCATTTTTTACCAGAGAAAAACTGTTATGTTCGGCTACTTGCAAATCTGTCGTTCCATTTACTTCTGAGTTATATTTACCAATTGGAAATTTATATGGCAACATCTAAATTTCCAATTTATCGGTTGGAAGATCGATCTACAACTGAGATCGGTCGTGAAGATGATGGCAGATTTTTTAAGTATTGGGCAAATGGAACTAAGTTAGGACGATGTTTGTTTAAAGCTGCATTTCCTTATGACTCTAGCGTTGATTATCGTTACGCTGAGGCAAAGGCTTCGCCAACACCAAGATTTCGCCAACAACACCGGATGGATTGGCGTGAAAAAGTTGCCGCAGAATTGGGTAATTTGCTCGGTTTACCAATGGCTCAAACTGAATTAGCGACCATCTATTATTCCCCAAAATGATACCTGGATATCTGGGAGTATTTCTGTCGATCATACACCTCCTGTTGGCGAAGTAATCAGTCTCAGGCGGTTTCTGAGTCAAGTCGATCCTAATTATGACAGTGCATATTCTGATAGTTTTGAGGATGGATATAATGTCTCGAATATTCTTGTAAGAACGAGACATCTAAAGTACCTTGAACTAAATCTTAATCATTCCAGAGAATTTCTACATCATAACGAGCGAACATCCGATCTGCACTAACGATAACCATCCCCTCTACCTGTGCTTGAGCGATTAACATCCGATCGAACGGATCTCGGTGGTGTAAAGGCAATCCGGCGGCTTGCAGTGCATGATCTGCCCTAATTTCTAGCGATCGTGCGCCCAGTTCTTTCATCCGATTGGCAATATATCGATCGATTGTTTCGGGCAATGGTAATTTACCTAAACCCACCTTAATCCCCATCTCCCACACACTCACCACCGAAAACCACAATTCATTAGTCTCATCAACAATTTGGGCGATCGTTTCCTCTTTCAACCGATCTGGTTCGGCAAACCACCACAACCAACACTGAGTATCGATCAACAGCTTCATTCTAACCCACCTTCAAAAACTGCGAGTAAATCCTCTGGTAGCCCGTTGAAATCCGCTGGGACAGTAAATAACCCCAGATCTTTACCCAAACTCTGACGGCGCGATTTTGGCTGTTCCAGGGGGACTAACTTGGCAACGGGGACACCTCGGTTGGAGATAATAATCTCTTCCCCCAGTTCCACGCGGGATAACAGGCGGGATAACTGGGTTTTGGCTTGATGGATATTGACGGTTTCCATAGTTCGACCATAAGTAAACTAAGTCTATAACCTAAGTCTATCAAATCCTGTCCAAATTTACGATGAATCAGCTATAGAATGGTGGTATACCCGATTGTCAGAATACAGGCGTGGGTCATGACCGATCGCACCTGCTAGAATTGGGAATGTCTTTGGTTTTCGCCTACTGGCTAGTTTTTACCACGATCGTCCTCAGTCCGATCCCTCACAGCTAGAAGCACATACCCAAGAAATCGCCGATGAAGATGATGAACTGTTCGCTGGAGTGGCGATCGCGGGAGAAATTATGAGTGCAATTCTGAAACAGCTTGTTTCAGATAGGAGGTTAGTTTGACTGCCCAAGTTGCCCCAACCTGTTGGATGATCGCTGGGCCAAACGGTGCGGGTAAAACTACTTTTGCCTTGCAATACCTGCCCCAAGTTGCCAACTGTCGCAACTTTATCAATGCTGACTCCATCGCCGCAGGTTTGTCGCCCCTGGCTCCCGAAACCGCCCTGATTGCTGCCAGTCGTCTCTTCCTCCGAGAAATTGAAACCCGTATCCTCAGTCGCCAGAGCTTCGCCTTTGAAACCACTCTATCGGGACGCAGCTACCTTAAACTTATCGAGCGATTACAAGCAGATGGTTGGCAAGTAGAACTCATCTATTTGGCACTTCCTAACGTCGAAATATCCAAAATGCGGGTAGCCGAAAGAGTCGCTCATGGAGGGCACAATATTCCCGAATCAGATATCGAACGCCGATTTCCTCGGAGCTTACGGAATCTGCTGGCAGAATTTAGCTCGAAAGCCGACCGCACTCGCTGTTTGATGAACGGCGGCGAAAATCCCTCACTCGTCTTCGTCCAACAGCGGGAAGACCGCACGATTATCGATCGCACCCTTTTCACTCTCCTCACCCACCAAGCTAGATTATGAGCCAATTCACCCAAGACACTCAAAAAATCCTCGATACGCTCAAACAAGTTGCTGCCCAAACCCTCGATCGCAAGCGGCGGCTGGGGCACTATGTAGTTATCTGGCAAGATGGTCGATCCGTCGCGATTGGGGAAGATGCTCCAATGCAATCGGACCCATCGCCGCAAGATCGCTAATGTAAGTGCTACTGGTTCGCTCCTAATTCTGGATAATATTACTTATACTTGTTGATATCTATAGGTATTATTATCCAGAATTGAGGGAATGTCAAAGACAGTCGATCTTGCCGGATTGGTAGAGTCGAGGGCAAGTATTACCTTGCGCCCCTCTCTGTTAGAACCGTGCGTAATACTTTCGCATTACACGGCTCCCGATATTCTAGCCACATGGCTTGCTCATGTGTAAATAGTCGTGACATGACTCGTGGAGAGCTTCAAGATTGTTGGGCTTCCAGTTATCGTGATTGCCATCGAGGTGATGTAGATGTACTCTTTCTTCACTAGTGAATTTGTATCCGCATCTGGCACATGAGTGATGCTGCCGTTTTAAGGCTTTGGAGGTGTAACTGTCATAGAGTTTGCTATTGCGCTCACTCCAATAGGTAACGTCACCGTCATAGGGTGATTTCTCACCTATGACCATAACGTGTTTATGTTCGGCGAAAGGGACGGTGGGGAACGCCCGAGCTAACAATTTCTTGCTAGTGTAGCGATTCTGTTTCGTCTCCTTATTAAAAACCTTGAAAGTGCGAAATTCGATAAAGTAGAGAGAATTTCTCGACCCATCCATCTTGCAAAATCTGTGATAATTCCGCCAACCTCTGACAACTGGGGCTAATTTAGCCGCCTTTGTTGTCGCACCAAAATTCGAGTTATTGACAATGGCTTTTACTTTCTTGCGGAATGCTGTGAAATTTGCCTTAGAAGGAAAACTTCTGAGCTTTCCGTTTTTCTGAACTAAAAACGTCCAGCCGAGGAAATCAAAGCTATCTGTCGTAGCTGTTACTTTGGTCTTCCGTTCGCTGACTTTCATCCCTCTTGCTGATAAAAACTGACTGACTTTTTCGAGTATTAGGTGTTCGTTTTCCCCAGGTTTGAGGAAGATTACCATGTCATCTGCATATCGGACTGAAGGATGTATATCCTCGATTCCGTTGAGTGCGGTGTTAGCTAGTAACGGACTCACTACGCCACCTTGCGGTGTACCTTGGTCGGGAAATTCGATGCTAGTTCCCGCTTTTAGACATCGGAAGATACCGAGTTTTAGTCCTGCGGGGGCTATCAGGTTTTCCATGATTGTGGTGTGTGAGATCCGGTCGAAACACTTCTCGATATCTAGTTCGATTACTCGTTTCTTGATACCGTTACTTTTGGAGCGTAGATTGTTGAACACATGTTTCTGCGCGTCATGCGCCGACCTACCTGTCCGAAACACGTAGCTCCGAGCGTGAAATGTTGCTTCATGTGCTGGTTCGAGTGCGAACTTAGCGATACATTGCCAAACTCGGTCAGCAATTGTTGGCACTTTTAGTATCCGAGTCGTTCCGTCCTTTTTAGGAATGGGAATTTCTCTTAAACTTTGATGTTTCCAAGAGTTGGTGCTAGTTTTGAGTTTATTACTCAAAGCAAATCGTTCTTCAAATGAGAGGGACTTTTTGCCGTCAACTCCTGCTGTCTTCTTACCAGCATTTAGCTGTGTTACCTGACGAATAGCCAGTAGTCTTGAGGCTTGAGATTTGAGAATCAGTTTCTGGAGTGACCGCGCTTTTCGCTTGTCGCCAACTCTTACTGCT
>JBBRVB010000391.1:0-4205 GCA_038247275.1 Chroococcales cyanobacterium | reverse complement strand
ATTGCTCTGCCGAAGTTTTCGCTCAAAGCTTTCCCGATCCAGAAGGCTCGATTATTCAATCGCTCGTCTCCCAGTTGACAACTTCCAAAGTTTTTCGTCCACCATTCGAGCATTTTTTTGACCTCTACCGTGTAGTTTTTATCTACTATACCTCTAAAAATCTCCTGCCGCTACGATCCCCTCCCTTACTGGGCTTTAGACTTAACGTGAAAAGTCAGGACTCTTTGGGTATATTAAATAGTAAATGCTTGCAACCGAAGGACATAAATTGTGAAAATCACGGCTGACGAGTTTTTAAGACGCTATGCCGAGGGAGAAAGAGATTTCTTTAGAATTAAACTTACAAATGCTGACCTAAGTAGAGCAAACTGGGAAGATTCTACTCCAGTTGGGTAAATCATCACTGGAGCAATCTTGGGGGAAGGAGATCTAAGTGGTACTGATTTCAGAGCGAATGATATGCGTGGCTGTAATTTTAGTGGATCTCAGTTAGTCGGCTGTCGATTTGATAGAGCAGATTTAACCCAAGTGTGTTTCAGTGATGCAGATTTGCGTAATGCTTCATTTATTGGCGCGAAAATGATGCGTGCTGACTTAAGTGAAGCTAATCTGAATGGATCTGACTTCACGGGAGCCGATTTGACTGAAGCTGAGATGCCATCTGATAGTGAGGTTATTTGGGATGAGGGAATTACAGTTAAAGAGTGGGTAGTACGAACTATTCAATACTACCGACAACTTAACTTTTTCGAGCAATACAATGATTTATCAGATGAACAATTAGCAAATATACTAAAACGATTGTGCCGAAGAAATGAATGTTTTGGACGAGGCAGTTTTACCACAGGAAATGATTACGAGGTCATCCAGTTCGATCGACAACGTACTCTTCGAGCTGTACCACTTGATATACTCTATGGAGACGACCCTGGTGAATACAATTTTGAATATGCTGTCCAAACATTAGAAAAATGGGAAGATATCTCCTATGGTGCGTTTGAGCCTAAAAATATTTTGGATGTGGGAGAATATATGGTGGGGCTGACAATTGATGGTAAGAAGTATCAGATAAATCCTTGGGAAGATCCATTTGAACTTGCTCCACAACTAAATCCTCTAATTGCTTATACAGGCTATCAGTTTGAGGTTTGGCATCTCGACGCAGCTCTTGTTTTTGCACTTACTGTTGATGAAAAATATCGACTTGAATTGGAAAGAGGCTTATCTTTTCATCAGTGGTAAATATCTAACGATCGATCTAATCATCCTAATCGCTGTTTCACCTCAGTGGCCAAATTGTCGATCGAGACCATAACTTGTTCGCCATTAATCATATTTTTCAAGATACACTGTTTACTTGCAGCCTCCTCTTCCCCAATTACCACACAAAAAGTTATCCCCTGTTTATCTGCAAGCGCAAATTGTTTTTTGAGCGGACGTTTATCAAAAGCGGTGACTACTTTGATACCAGCTTGGCGGAGTTGTTGAGAAACTTGGAGGTAGATCGGCATCAAATCTGACTGGAGATTTAAGACCATTACTTGGGTGGGTGTTGGGGCGAGTGATTGTAAGACATTAGCTTTAAGTAAGCGATAAATCAAGCGAGTTAACCCGATCGAGATGCCTACTCCTGGCATTGTTTCGCCGATGAATGTACCGACTAATTCTTCATATCTACCGCCAGAACAAATACTACCAAGGGCTTCATGTCCGATCAGGGTAGTTTCATAAACTGTGCCCGTATAGTAGTCTAATCCCCGCGCGATCGACAGATCGATACAATAGCAATTGTCAGGTACGCCCAAATTCTGCACGCCAGTAATGACTGTAGTTAATTCCTCAATCCCTAATTTAAATTGGTCGGCATCGGGTAATTTAGTAGCAAATTCATTGAGAGCAGTTAAGACTCGATCGACATCACCTTTAATATTGATAAAATCGATAACTTGTTGGGCTTGTGCGGGTGACAATCCCTGAGTCGCTAAACCCGTTAAGACCTTGGCAACTCCGACTTTTTCTAAGGTATCGATAATATTAATACAGATCTTGATCCGATCGGGTGATACGCCCAACGAACTAAAGAAACCAGTTAATACCTTGCGATTATTGATCCGAATCAAAAACTCGCCGATATTAATTTGACTGAAAATCTCAGCGATAATGGCTGGCATCTGAGCATCGTATAGTAGGCTCAATTCCTTACGCCCTACTACATCGATATCACATTGGCGAAATTGACGGTAGCGTCCATCCTTGGCTCGTTCGCCTCGAAATACCAGATCCATCTGATACCTAGCAAATGGAAACTGCAAATCGTTGAGGTGACGGGCAATATAAGCGGCAAGTGGTACAGTTTGATCGAACTTCAACGCTCGTGCTTCCGAGCCGGTATCGCCCTTCCCAGCTTCATCCCGCTCTGCTTGGCGATTGGGGGGCAGGATTGGTTGCAAACCGTAGATGATGTTATCGCCCTGGTTTCCCTTTGCCTGAAGGACTTCTAGCCGCTCTACAGCCGGAGTTTCGATCGGTGTAAAGCCGTAGCTCTCATATACCCGCCGAATTGTATCCATCAAGTGTTGTTCGAGTCGCTTTTCTCCAGGTAAAAACTCAGGAAAGCCGCTGGGAGTGGAGAAGTTAATCATTTAGGGAATAGGGAATAGAGAATAGGGGATAGGTCGAAAGACCGCACGATCGAATAATCATTATCCACTATTCACCATTAAACTGTTCTACATTTCCTATCCCCTACCCCCTACCCCCTATTCCCTATTCCCTATCCCCTACCTACTGATGATAAAGTGTACAGAAGGATTAGCAACAAAGTCGCGGGGGAGTTTAGCGTCGGTGAAAATTTTAGTAGTCGGTAATGGTGGGCGAGAACATGCGATCGTGTGGGCATTACTACAATCTCCTCAAGTTACCCAAGTCCTTTGTGTTCCTGGTAACGGTGGTACAGCGACGATGCCACGCTGTCAAAATCTCTCGTTTAGAATAGATGATTTTGGTGGAATTGCCAGATTTGCCGAAGTAAATGGGGTATCTTTAGTAATTATCGGTCCCGAACTACCACTATCCTTGGGAATTAGTGACTACCTTCAAAATCGTAATATTCCAGTATTCGGTCCGACTCGCGCAGGTGCCCAAATTGAGTCTAGCAAAACTTGGGCGAAAGCTCTCATGGAAGCAGCGGGCATCCCGACTCCCACATCGGCAACTTTTACAGACTTGACCACCGCCCGAGCGTATATCGAGCAACAAGGCGCACCGATTGTCGTCAAAGCTGACGGGTTGGCTTCCGGTAAAGGTGTGGTAGTTGCCGAAACCTTGCAGGATGCTTTCACCGCCATCGAGCTATTATTTGCTCAAAATTATGACAAGTTGCTGATTGAAGAATATATCACTGGTCAAGAAGTATCGGTAATCGCGCTCACTGATGGTAAAACGATTCGCCCCCTATTACCCGCTCAAGATCATAAACGGATTGGTGATGGTGATACTGGCGCAAATACTGGTGGGATGGGTGCCTATGCTCCCGCGCCACTAGCAACACCAGCATTGATGAAACGCATTCAAACAGAGGTCTTAGACCCCACTTTGGCAACCCTCAAACGCCGAGGCATCGACTATCGTGGTGTCATCTATGCGGGTTTGATGATTACACCGACTGGGGAACCCAAAGTATTAGAATTTAACTGTCGATTTGGCGATCCAGAAACTCAAGCTATTTTGCCATTATTAGCTACTCCCCTCGTCGAATTGCTCTTAGCCTGTGTCGAGCAGCGATTAGCGGCACTCCCACCGATCGAATGGAAACCCGCCGTGTCAACTTGTGTCACAATTGCAGCACAGGGCTATCCCGGAAATTACGATCGCGGTAAGGTAATTGGTGGCATCGATTCGGCAAATACGGAAGGCACGATCGTGTTTCATGCTGGTACCCAACTCAAACAAAATCGCGTCATCACCGATGGCGGAAGAGTGCTGGGTGTAACTAGTATCGCACCTGATTTTGCCACCGCGATCGATCGAGCCTATCAAGGAGTCA
This sequence comes from Chroococcales cyanobacterium, assembly GCA_038247275.1. Lineage (GTDB taxonomy): Bacteria > Cyanobacteriota > Cyanobacteriia > Cyanobacteriales > Chamaesiphonaceae > Chamaesiphon. The sequence goes on along the minus strand of JBBRVB010000391.1, from coordinate 160 downwards.
AAGCGATTACCTTTGAGGGCATGTACTATCGCCAGGATATCGGGCAACGAGCCTTACTCTAGAGGGTAGGAGGAAGAGAGTAGAGAGTAGGTAAAATGAGTTTCTAACCTCCTACCCTCTACCCTCTACCCTCTACCCTCTACCCTCTACCCTCTACCCT
>JBBRVB010000390.1:0-4224 GCA_038247275.1 Chroococcales cyanobacterium | reverse complement strand
ATGATTTCCATGTCGCGCAGACAAGCTGCCATCCGGCGGCTGGTGTATGCGTTACCACCGGGAGCGATCAGGTTGGGTTGGTCGGCAAATAGACTTCTGGCTGCGTTAGCAACGATGGTGGAAGAGTTGGAGGTAATCCGGTTGACTGTATCCATCCGTTTGTTGCCGTCGGCGACCATTGCCGCGAGTGCGTCTAATTGACCGGTGCTGAGGTATTGACCTTGTGCATCTGCTTGGGCGACAACCTTGGAGAATCCATCTAACATATATTTAATCCTGTATGCGTTTAATAGTTTTGGTGTCAAATCTATTGGCTGCGATGCTGTGGGCGAACCGAAACATTGCTTAATAAATTCGAGAAAACTCTCATATTATGACCAGATTTTACTGGCTGCCGTCGAGCTGGTGTTTTGGAACCAAGACTACTTATTATTCTAAATTTATACAACGTTAATTGAACTATTGTTTGTTTATTTCGATCTTTGTCACAAACGTTAATAATCTCTCTGAGTCCAGCTTCTGACTCAAACATTCGGTACCATAGTTACACCACTTTTGAAGCGCGATCGTCAGAAATTTCGCAGGTAGAAATCTCCAGGAGATCGAGTCTCAACGGCAAGAACAGATCGCGATTGAGTCAGGACTTTGGCTCTCATAATCGATCTACCAGCAAGATTGCCAGCTAAACGTGGCTGTTGGATTTTGCGGCGATCTACCCAACTTCCGAAGGTGCTGGCAACTTCCGCTCTAAGTCGAATAAAAAGCCGTGGATGTACTCTTCAGTCCACTCTCCACCATAAAATCGCTTTAACATCCCTCTGGCGGGGTCTTTTTCGGAGCGATACCGGACATAGCGAAGTTGGGCTTGCTTAATTTCTTCTAAGCGGTGCGGATTGGTAATCGGTTCGGCTCGATCGACAAAATCCAGATATGCTTTGAGATAATCTTTAAATGCGCCAAATACATGCGTCTCCACCGCTTCAGTCTCTTGGGGGCGCGTCCACAAGAAAGCCGGCGAGAAAAATGCGCGTGCTTCTTCAGGAAAATCACCACCCCACGGGAGCTGCGCCTGATACTCATGAAACATCGGTAAAATCGGCGCGGTGTAATGCTCTTGATATGCTGGCTCATTCCAAAATAATGGCTGCATATCGATCGCAATCAGATGTCCACCTGGTAATGTAACTAAATCTGCCCCAAAGAAGGGTAAATCGTAGTTGAGGTGGGGGAAAATCACAAAATTGAGCACTTGCAAGGATTGACCGCCTTGGACGTGTGCAGCCCGAATTTGCCGCAATTTAGGCGATTGAAATCCATAACTAGTGGTGAGGACTTCGGCTTGCTTGTCACCCTTTCCAGTCATCGCACTATTGCGATCGAATCCAGCCGGAATCGGGTAATCACTGATGTCAATTCGCGATCTGAGATAATCGATGCCGTAGTCGAGGAAGGGTTGATAGAGTGTCATTGGATAGGGAATAGGGGATAGGGGATAGGGGATAGGGATTAGGGCATGGAGGTTAGGGTTTAGGGTTTTTTAATGTAATTGTAGCTATTTTCCCTATCCCCTATTCTCTATCCCCTATCCCCTAGCGAACAGCTAAAGGTACTGAGTCTTCAAATAAAAATTCATGTAAGAAGCGTTCCGACCATTCATGTCCAAAGTAGCTGCTAAATAGTCCCGAAGCGGGGTCGCGTTCGGCACTGTAGCGATCGTAATCTTGTTGAGCTTTAACAATGCGTTGAATATCTGATGGATCGGTCAACGGTTCAGCGCGATCGAGCATTTGCCAGTATAAGTCTAGATAGTCTTTAAATGCTGCTAGTAGTCGCGTCGAGACGGTTTCCACATCGGTCTTGGCAAACAGTAGATATTTGGAGAAATATTGATTGGAGTCGTAAAATTTCATCTCCAAATCTTGAGACAAATCTGGGTAACGATCGTGCAGAAACTTCAGCGGCTCGATGTATTTTTTTTGGTAAGCCTCATCTTGAAATAGTGGCTGAAAGTCCAGCACTACCAAATTTTTGACTTTACCAAACGAGAGAAAATCTAGTCCCAATAGAGGTAAATCATAGTGATGGTTGGGATAAATTACACAATTAAAAATCTGGGAACTTATGCCAGCATCGATATATGTGTAGCGAATTTTTCGCAACTGCGGACATTCATAAGACCAGCTTTGGATCGTTGCGGGATTTTTGCCTCGATCGCTGACATTCAACTCCAAACCAGCCGGAATTGCTCGCTGTTGGAGGTCGAATTTGGCTGTCAGTTCACTTTCTAAGTGATTTAAAAATGGCTTATACATCAAGCTTGGCTGCGATCGATCTCCCCCACGATAGCAGGATTTTTAGGTTGCCCGATCGCGATTCTGAAAACAAGGCAACAAATTGTAATAATTAGGCTTTAGGTTTTAGGCTTTAGGCTTTAGGTAAGATTGACTACCTACGGTTGTTGGTGGTGGAGTTGCTACGCAGGAGTGGTAAACAGCCGCCGATGATGAAGCCGAGGGCGACTGCACCTGCTAAAACTAGTCCCCAGGGGAGATCGATCGATTGCCAGAAAATAAATCTCAGATTGACTATACTGGCATTTTGGACGGAGATGAGGGCGATGAGGGCAATCCAAGTGGCGGCAATTAAGGAAACGACGAAATTAACCATAAGTATTCGATCGATAAAAGTCTTGCTGATTCGATTTGCTGCATAGATATTTACTCCACCCAGCCAGGATGGAGTAAATTCTTAAAACCTAAAGCCTAAAACCTAAAGCCTATTTCAAGGCTTCGATTGCAGTTTCCATCGTCGAGGCAATTTTCTGCAACTGCTCGGCGGAATGGGTTTCCATATAGACGCGGATGAGCGGCTCGGTACCAGAGGCGCGGAGCAGCACCCAGCTACCATCGGCAAGATAGAATTTTACGCCATCCTTACGACCGACTTCTTTCACGTCAATTCCGGCGATATGCGTCGGTGGTTTTTCGCTGTAAGTCTTCATTACCGTCTCTTTATGAGCATTGTCTAAATGTAGATCTAGACGACGGTTGTATAATGGGCCATCGGCTTCAGCGATGACTTCTGCTACCATTTGGCTCAATGGTTTGCCTTCATACGCGATCGCTTCAGCAATGAGCATATCTGCCAGGATACCGTCTTTTTCGGGGATATGTCCGAGGATGCTCAAGCCGCCGGATTCTTCACCACCAATGAGGACGGGAATTTCGCGCATCTGTTCGCCGATATATTTGAAACCGACGGCGGTTTCGACGAGGGGGATATTATGCTTGGCGGCAAAGTTGTCTAGGAGGTGGGTAGTTGCCACTGTACGGACGATCGCGCCTGTTTTACCTTTGTTTTTGAGTAAATGCTTGGCAAGTACTAGGAGGACGGTATTTGGCGGCAATACGTTGCCCAATTCATCGACGATCCCAAATCTGTCAGCATCGCCATCTGTCGCGACACCGAGATCGGCTTTATCCTTTTGCACAGCGGCAATTAGTTCGCCCAAGAGTTCGGCTTTGGGTTCTGGCATCCCGCCACCAAACAGGACATCGCGCTGCATGTGGAAGGTTTCGATCTCACAACCACAGTGGAGCAAGACTCGATCCAAATATCCCCGCGAGGTAGAATACATCGCATCGAATTTGACTTTGAGCTTGGCAGAACGAATCCGCTCGACATCTAGTAGAGTATAAATAAATTTGAAATATTCGGGTTGCGGATCGAAGGTGCTAATCCGCTCGGGATACTTATTTGCTGGTGCTGCATCGCTAGCACTCTCAATATTGGCGACGATCGTGTCAGTAATCGCGGGAGTTGCGGGGCCAGCATAATCGGGGATATACTTAATCCCACAATAAGCGGCGGGATTGTGGCTGGCGGTAAACATCAGCGCACCCGCAGAGTTTAATAGCCGAGCGTTGAAAGCAATTACTGGAGTCGGACAATCTCGATCGACTATTTTCACCATCCATCCCAAATCTGCCAACACTTCGGCAGCAGTCTGGGCAAATTTATCCGCCAAAAATCTCGGATCGTAAGCAATTAACACCGGACGATCCTGACTATAAGCCGTGCTGAGATATGCAGCGATCGCGCGTGTTACCTTACATACATTCGCAAAGGTAAAATCATCGGCGATTATTCCCCGCCATCCGTCAGTCCCAAACTTGATTTGATGCGTACTGCTACTACCTGCGCTCATCGTTAGATTTCCCTACT
>JBBRVB010000389.1:0-4224 GCA_038247275.1 Chroococcales cyanobacterium | reverse complement strand
CTCGTATCGAGCAATTGAGGAAAGACTAACTCTGGAGATGGAATCCACACCAGGATTTCTTTCCCATCAGCAAGCGGGAGCTGTTGTCGCCCAGCAAGTAGAGCGATTTTTGCTGGGGAGTATCCTGCCATCTGTGCGACGATTTCATCGTAGATCCCCCTGAGCCACTCAATTTCATCGTCGGTAGTAATTCGGTCTAAACTCAGGAATCCTTGTTGCCAAAAGATATTGACTCGCTCATCTTGGATGTCAAAACTCACTCGGTCTTGCATAACTTTGTAGATAGCCACTAGGGTTAACTAGCACAATTAACCGCTATTAACGTTGGTTAGTAGCGGCTGTGTATAGCTTCTATCCCTCACGCTGCGGATTTAGAGTGAGGATTTCCGATCGAATTTTGTTAGCAGAATTGGAGTCAAACGCAACAAAATTGCATGATCCCAAAAATGCCTGGGTTCTCCGCAAGAAACTTTTCGATGTCCTGCTTGTTTAATTGCTCCAGACCTTCAGGTAAACCAGGTAAGGTAAAATAGCCGTTGGAGCCAAGGTCACTGATATCCCCAGGATAATCTGGGTCTGTTGTTGGGAGTTGTTTGAGTCGCTCGATCTCTGCTTTGGGATCTTGCCGTAATTTTGCCAAGGTTACTGGATTTTTCCAGGCATGAGCGATTAATCTAGCCCATTGATCTTGTTCGTTTGAGGAGAGAATGTCTGACATCTTGTTTGGTAAGTGGGGTAAGTGGGTCAGTAAAAAAAATTACATAGCCTCGATCGATCTGGATGAGATCCACGCACGAAAACTCTACTTTTACCAGGGTGATGTGTTTACTTTTGAATTAAATTATCTACAATATATAAATAATTACCCGATCGTGTCAAGTAAGCTTCATATCGGGAATGAGACACAATTTTGTTCTGGGGAAAAAATATGCTAAATAATACCGGTCAAGAGCCAAACAATAATTATGACGAAGCTTATAAGTTGTTGGCACAATCGAGTGTAGAAGCCGATTTGCCCCTGTTGGAGGATATTCAAGGCAATATCCTCAAAAGTCACGGCAGAACTTATTCTATTTATCTGTTCTTGCACTTTGACAACAAGCAACCAGAAGCTACCAAAAACTGGATTGGGGATTTCGCCCAAAAGTATGTTGGATCGGCTACTCAGCAAGCAGCACAAAGTCGAGCATACAGAGAACTCTGTAATCAAAATGCGGTGGCTCTACCTCAAAACTTATTTGTGAATTTTTCCTTATCATTTAAAGGGTATGAAGCATTAGGATTAGATGCTAAGACTAATTTTCTCAAACTTTATCAGCAAAAACTAAAAGCTATAGAAACTAATTTTATTGGCTCACATCCCTTCGAGGAGGGAATGATCGAAAACATAGGTACTCTCAAAGATAAGCGGAGTGATTGGGAAGAAGAGTATCTGCAAGCTAACGACGAAATTCATGCTTTAATCTTGCTAGCCGATAGCGATCGCGATGGTCTTTTTGAGAAAGCAAGTAGCATCATCAAAGAAATAAAAGAAAACAGCTCTACTACCATTAAAATTGTCAAAACAGAAATTGGCTTTGTCCGTAGAAACAATTTAGATATGCCTGTAGAACCATTTGGTTTTGCCGATAACATCAGCCAGCCTTTATTTCTGAAAACAGATATCGAAGAAGTCACAAATAAAGATAAATGGGATCCAAGTGCTAATTTGCGGTTGGTGTTAAATGTCGATCCTTTCGGCGAAAAATTTACCGATAAAAAAGGCACTAAATATAGTTTTGGGAGTTTTTTGGTTTATCGAAAACTGGAACAAGATGTAAAGGGTTTCAATAATGAAATCACCAAGTTAGCTCGTAAGTTAGAAAATCGCGGGAGCGATGCCCCTCCCCAAGAAGAAACAGAGCAACTCGCCAGAGCTTATAGCATGGGTCGGTTTCGAGAAGATGGCCGACCTGTGGCGATGTATGCCAATCTCGGCAATCCTGAAGGAAGTGAAATAGAGTTAAATAACTTTAACTATGGAGCGGGATCGGACTTTAAAGATACATCTCAATGGAAATGCCCATTTCACGCTCATATTCGGAAGGTTACTTCGCGGGCAACAAACAGCGATAAGGTATATTCTGGGGGTTATGATGATACCGCTGAAAATCAACGTCAAAGACGAATCGCGCGGCGGGGCACAACCTACGGCTTACCCACAGAAGATTGCGCCCTCCTCTTATCAGCATCAACGCAAGAAAATTTAGCCCATTACCAACATCTCTGCGAACAACTAGGAGTCAAACTCGCAGCGGGTAAAGAAGGAACACTATTTTTCTGTTTCCAAAGCGATATTCAAGCCCAATTTAATAAGCTTCAAGACTACGCGAACGATCGAGATTTTGGACCAAATCAACAGAGGAATCTAGGAGCAGACCCGATCGCAGGGCAACAAGGTAAAGAAGAACAATGGCCGAGTCAGACCTGGCCGAGCAAGTGGGGAGATAAAAAAAACCCTATTGAGGATGCCAGTTTTTTTGGGTATGTGACTCCTAGAGGGGGTGAATATTTCTTCACGCCCAGCCTGAGTTTTCTGAGATCGCTAAAAGCAGCATGAGCCAGATCCCTCTTTATCGACCCAGATTGAAGTCTTGCTTTCGGTGTGAAGTTATTCCCTCGGAAGGGGTGGTATTGCTGGCGGAAAACCAATCTTTGATCCTTGCCAATCCTGCCTTCATTGAATTGGTACAATTGCTGGACGGACAGCACACCTTAGCCGAAATTATTGCCCTGCTTCAGCATCAAATGTCTTCACCAGAAGTTTTCTCCCTGTTGATGCAAATTAGGGAGTATGTGGTTGATGCTCCGCCGCCAATGCCTGTGGAGCAAGCAGCTTTTTGGGAACTGCTCGGCATCGAGCCGGAAGTGGCTGCCCAACGGTTGCAAAGTTCCTCTCTATCGGTAACAACCTACGGCGATCTCGATCCGACTCTGTTCGAGTCCACGATCGCAGATTTGGGCGTGCGAGTCAGCCCTAGTGGGGAACGATCGATCGTGCTGACTGACGATTATCTACAAGTAGGGCTGACAGACTTCAATCGGCAAGCCTTGGCAGCAAATCAGCCTTGGATGTTGGTCAAACCCGTAGGGATAGAAATTTGGTTAGGGCCGCTATTTATTCCCGGTCAAACTGGGTGTTGGGAGTGTCTGAGAGTACGACTACAGGGTCATCGCAAGGTCGAAACCTATCTCCAGCACAAACAACAAACAAACCATCCGTTCCCCGCACCGTTAGCTGTTTTACCATCGACTTGGCACACAGCCCTCAGTCTGGCAGCTACAGAAGTCGTAAAATGGATCGTCAGTGGCACCAATCCCACCCTCGAAGGCAATATCGTTACCCTGAATGCGCTCACCCTCGATCGACACAATCATCGCTTGACTCGTCGCCCTCAATGTGCTGCTTGCGGACAGCCCAATCTGATGGCGCAAGCACAGTCAATTCCGCCAGTTCTCCAAAGTCGCCCAAAAAGTTTCACTACTGATGGTGGACATCGCAGTATTTCACCAGCAGCAACCTTCGATCGATTGCAGCCGCAGATTAGCCCCATTACAGGCATCATCAGCCTACTGACACCGCCGCATGGCTGGGAACAGCAACAGGAACTCACTCCCGCTTACCTGAGTAAGGGCATTTTTACCGACTGGAGCCAAGACTTAGACTCGCTCCGCCACAGCCTAAATCGATCGGCTAGCGGTAAGGGAAAAAGTGATATTCAGGCAAAAGTTAGTGCGATTGGTGAAGCGATCGAACATTATGCTGGCGGATTTCAGGGCGATGAATGCCGCATCCGCGATCGATTCAAAAACCTCGATCGGCCAATTCATCCAAACGATTGTATGTTGTTTAGCGATCGGCAGTTCCAAAATCGGGAGCTGGGGACTGCCAACTCGTCTCATCTAACTTGGGTGCCCCAACCATTCGATCTCGATCGAGAAATTGATTGGAGTCCCGTGTGGTCTTTAACCGATAACAAACCTCGATATCTGCCTACTGCCTATTGCTACTACGGATATGCCAGACAGCATCAGATCGAGTTTACGAGGGCTGATTCCAATGGCTGTGCCGCTGGCAATACCCTGGAAGAGGCGATCTTACAAGGCTTTCTAGAGTTGGTCGAGCGGGATAGCGTAGCGTTGTGGTGGTACAATCGGTTGCCGAAACCTGCGGTAGATCTTGCT
>JBBRVB010000388.1:0-4233 GCA_038247275.1 Chroococcales cyanobacterium | reverse complement strand
TAGTAAAGTTAATGAAATTGGCTTTTTTGCAGTTGACGATCTGACAGGCAAAATTGGTAATGTCGCGCCTGGTACCGCAGGTTATCTCAAATTAGTAGCCGACTCAGCCCAGCCAGTCTTCTCTAATTTAGATGGTAGTTTTTTCAATACATCTAAGCGGGAAATTAGCTTAGATCCTAATAAAACTTACCAATTTTTTGAGATTCGAGATGGCTCGATCGCCGAGTTACAACAACAGATTGCTAACGGTAAAACGCCGACTAATCTTTTGTTCTCGCTCCCCGATCCTAGTGGTAATAGTCCATTTAAAGTTACTAGTAATAGTAATAACGATGGTTATCAAATCTCAATTAATAATGATGAACTGCGCTTAAATGTATCCAAACTTGCAGGCGCGACACCGAATATTCCCATCGGTGCAAAGTCCCAAGGTTTACCCCAAGGGCGCATTATCGATCTATCTGAATATACTGGTACCACACTCAAAGCCGATATTTCGACCACAAGTGATGCAGGGTATAACAATAATATTGCTTTTTATGCAGTCGAAGATGCCGTTCTAGGCACAATTAAACTAGCAAATGGTAGTATGCTCAAACCTGGCGATACGAACTATGCGATCGAAGCAATCAAAAGTGCAATTTTACAAGTAGGTAAAACCGATAGTAAGTCTAACCAAGATTTAATTGGTGGTAAAATTTACGCACCTGTCCTCATCGCTCAAGGTTCCTTAACCGATTTTGTCAATTTCAATCCGACAAATAGTGGCGGCGAAAATACAATTCATGCTTATTTTAATTACCTTGGTGCCAACCCCGATAAATTAGACCATTTCCGGTTGTTAGGTAACAACACTTTTGGTGTAGAAGATTTATACGGTGGTGGCGATCGCGATTTTAATGATGTTGTTATTAATGTCAACATCAGGACTATATAAGCGACGCAGAACACATCAGATCCCCGACTTCTTGGAGAAGTCGGGGATCTAGCCTCACCGATCTTCTTCGTTTAACCAGACGTTAGTATTCCAATAACCTATCTCCGAGCAATCGCTGGCTTTAAGACAAAATTCGTAATTGGTTTGCACACTGCTGTTACTGTTTCTCATAAACATGCAAACCACTATAGCAATCCTAAATCATTTCCGGCTCTTCGGGCTAAAGTATGCAAATGTTTATTAACGAACATTTTGAGATCTCCCAAAAGCCTGAAATCCGGCTAGGTTCACTGAATCCGCCCGGAACCAGCATACTTAATCCAGAAGAGCCTCATTTCCAAATTTACTAGTACTTTTACACTCGTGTTTTTTGAACCGCACACCATCCGCAGAGAGCACAGAGGTAAGAAAAAGAATCTATGCTTCTCAAATAGGATTGCTATATATTAGTAATAAATCTATTCAATCGCAACAGTTAAGCGTATTTAAAATTGGTAAAAATTGAGATTAACTTAATTCCATAAATATTGTTCGGGAACGAGATCGTCAGGTGCAAATAAGTGAGGACTCATCGGTGCTGATGCTGTATCGTACCAGGATTCAAGTAAATCTTGGGTTTCTTGCATTTCACAGATCGAGAGATCGCGAGGAATAATAATGCCGATACTGCGATCGGGAATGGCAACATAGTAGCCATCGGGGAAATATTTGTCGAGATAATGTGAGAGTAAAATCCGCGACGAACCGAATCCATCATTGTGCATCATGATCGCCCAGACAACGCTGCCATCTTGGCGGAGCTTTTGATGCGTCCATAGCTCCTGCGATGCCACCTTGAGATTGATCGCTGCCCGTTGTTGCCAATCGATCCCTTCCGCTTCCCAAATTTCCACCATCTCTGAAGTGACATTCTGGTAGGCAACTCTACCTTTAGGATGGCAATCGACAATTACCCAACTTAGTGCATAATCCCGCAATGGTAATTCTTCATGAGGAGAGTCCCAGAGTTTGGATTTGAGACAAGTTGAATGAATGATTAGTGGCATCAAGCGATCGATCGCATCAATGATAAGTCCTGACATAGTGCAGATTTGGGGAATTGGGTACTACTCTCTGGACTTATATTACCCACCAGCTCTGGCTCAGTTCACATTCATTCATATTTTTTTGATAACCATCATCTAGATCGGCTCAGGTTAGCTCTATGACAACGTTCATTCAGTTGACATGGATGTATCACTCATGATCATAGCGTAGCGTCTGCCCGCGCAGCAGAGGCTATGCGTGGCAACAAGCAGACAGTTGACGGCTATCCCGCCAGGTTCGACTAGATCGTCCCACCTCGAACTATTTTCGCTCTAATGTGGCGATCGCGGGATCTTTGGAGCTTAAGAGTCGATCGAGAGCTGCGATACTTTGAGATCGGCAACGCACATGAGAGCATCAATAAATAAACCGATCGCTTCAGCAATTAAATCTCGACTTTGCGCCGCTGCTTGAGTCGCTGGAAAATCTAAATAGGAAGTTCCGATCGTCACATCGACAGGATCGGCAATTGTAAAATGATTTGCACCTTCTACTAAGAGTAAATACCGATCGTTATCTCCACCCATCATCGCCTGAAATGTCCGTTCGATCGGGGTGGTTGGGCGTTCCCAGGTTAATCCATACAGAGAGCTATTACTTGCAATGACACCATCACAAGTGCCCCCAATTAACATCATTGGTAACGCATCGGCGAGGGCTAAAATTGTCCCAGCAGTGTAACCTAACTGAACGATCGCGGCTGTATGAGCACCATAACTAAAACCGGCGACAACTTGCGGATAAAAGTTCGGATTTGCACTCTCAATCGCGACTCGCCCACCAGCAGAATGTCCCCCCAAAATCACCCGTTCTAAGTCCAGCAAGCCCGCCAAAACTCCCCCGGCGTTTAATTGTGTCAAACCGGCTAACAAAGCTGGTAGAGCGGAGGCTGTCGGTGCCGTACCGTAGATATCTGGAGCCAAGTTTTTGAGTTCGACACCGGGTGTGAGTGCTACCACTCCCGGTAAGTTTTCGGCGATCCAATTAAAAGTGACTACTACTAGTCCCCGTGTCGCTAATTTTACCGCCAACCATCGATACACTTCCGCCCCACAGTCGATCCCACCGAAAAAGATGACAACTGGGAACGGAGCCTGTTGAGGATCGGCTGGTACGCCGCCCATCCCCTGACGGGGGCGATCTGACTGAGCTGGATAGAAAACTTTGAGATGGATCGTGTCATAAGGCGGAGTGGCATCGGCAACCTTGACAGCATGAAGCAGCGATCGAATGCTCATAAACTCGGAATGTTAATTACTTAATATAGTAAGTCGATCGCACTGAGCCAAAAATTAAAATTATGACTGATGAATATGAGGAACTTGTGAGCACACGCGATCGACTTAGCATTAACCACGGCTAGCCAAGTGACTGGATGGGATCGATCGTCAATTGCCACTCTTGTCGTGGAAGATAGAATACAATTAAATTCTCTGGCATGGGAGCGCGCCCTACCAAATGCCCCAGTTGTTGCGTCACCTCAACTGTTAAAGTCTAAAATCTAAGTCCTTATTTATGACGTATCAAGAACTAGAAATCGATACCCCTACATCCGTACTTTCCTGGGCGGGACACGATTTAGGGCAACAAGAAACCAAGATGGCAAAGAATGTTGCCTCTTTACCTTTTGTATTTAAGCATGTTGCCCTCATGCCAGATGTTCATCTAGGGAAAGGTGCACTCGTCGGCTCCGTAATTGCGACTAAAGAAGCGATTATTCCGGCGGCTGTGGGTGTTGATATTGGTTGCGGGATGATGGCAATTCAGACACCATTCAAAGGGGAGAAATTGGATGGTAAGCTCAAAAAAATTCGCCTCGATTTAGAAGCCCAAATTCCTGTCGGTTTTGAAGAAAATAAACAGATAACCAAAGATGCAACTAATTGGCAAGGGTGGCAAGATTTCGGTGAATTGCATAAAGGTGTCAGCGGTTTGGAAAATAGGGCGATGCGTCAACTCGGCTCATTGGGTGGTGGTAATCATTTTGTTGAAGTATGTATCGATACCGAAAATAAAGTGTGGTTGATGCTGCATTATGGCTCTCGCAACATTGGCAATAAATTGGCTCAATGTCATATCGAAACTGCGAAAGATCTCGCCAAATTGGCTAATCTAAGTTTACCCGATCGAGACTTGGCTTATTTTGTCGCTGGTACGCCCGAATTTGCCGCCTACTGGCGCGATTTGCAATGGGCGCAGGATTACGCTAG
>JBBRVB010000387.1:0-4246 GCA_038247275.1 Chroococcales cyanobacterium | reverse complement strand
TCAGCATTTAACGTAATTTTCGCTCTATCTAGATCACGATCTTATCAGTTATTCAAGTGAAAATAAAGTCTATTTTCTATCCGCTCTTAGTATAGCCAAGATCTGACCCACCCCGCCCTATCGGGCACCCCTGTCTTGAAAAGGTGCTCTATTTGGGGAAACCCCAAGACCGCACTTTTCGCTCCGTTCGCGAAGCGTCTGCCTCAGCAGAGGAGGGGAATTTATAGAAGATGTTGAGATCGATCTAAAATGAGATCGTACCAACTTAAATCGGCAACATGAGAGCAATTAAAGGGATGGCAACCGTCGATAGCCACGGACAACTAGCTTTAGATGATGCTCTAACCATCGATCGCGATCTGCGCGTAGAAGTAATTATCCTCGTACCCGACTCCCTCGAAATCGATGCAGACGACCAACAAAAAGCCAAAATTCTTGATGATTTACGCGAATCTTTGCAAGATATGAAAGAAGGTCGAATCTACCCCATTGCTGAACTCTGGGATGGAATCGATGTCTGAAGAATCAACCATTATCGAAATTCTATTTAGCCGCACCTTCAAACGCCAAGTAGACGACTTGGCTAAACGTTATCGTAAAATCAAGTCCGATCTCACCCCAATTATCGAACAAATTCAAACTGGAGAATTTGTTGGCGATCGCATTAGTGGCACAGATTGGCTGGTAATTAAAATCAGACTGAAAAATAGTGATATTAACAAGGGTAAAAGTGCCGGATATCGCCTCATTTATCACCCTCTTTCACCCATTGAGGTACTATTTTTACTGATTTACTCCAAATCCGATCGCAGTGATATTACTACTGAAGAAATAGAAACAGTCATAGCTGAATTTTATGACAGCGATCGATCCTAACTACCATCACAATCTATCCTATGCCTCAACAGTCGAACAGCTCGCTGTCTGCGCCAGCAATCGTCAAACATCCCCAAAAAATTCATTACTTCGCCGAACCTCTCCATCCCAGTCCTAATTTTATTGTCAAACCAATCAATATGGTCTTGATTCTCGGCGGGACATTTCAAATGGGTTTGCCAGAGACAGAGTTAGATCGATTAGATCGATTAGATCGTGAAAGTCCCCAGCATGAGGTAACGGTGCCCTCATTTTTCATGAGTGAATTTTTAATTGCGGAAGCTCATTGGCGGGTAGTGGCAGAACTAATGCCACGAATAGATATCGATTTAGCGGCATCTCCATCTCATTTCAAAGGTAAAGGCGATCGTCCAATTGAGAATGTTAGTTGGTTTGAAGCAGTAGAGTTCTGTAAACGTTTATCCAAGCATAGTAACCGAACTTATCGATTGCCATCTGAGGCAGAATGGGAATATGCTTGTCGGGCAGGAACGACTACCCCATTTAATTATGGAGAGACGATTAGCACCGATTTAGCTAATTATCGAGGGACTGATAATAAGGCGTATGGCTGGTTGGGTTCTTATGGCAAGGGAGCGAAAGGTATTTATCGGAAAGAAACAACACCTGTAGGCACTTTTCCACCGAATGCCTTTGGTGTGTACGACATGCACGGAAATGTGTGGGAGTGGTGTCAAGACCATTGGCATAATAATTATGACGGTGCGCCGACTGATGGGAGTGCTTGGGTAGATAAAAAGAAGGACGACCCTCGCATAGTGCGGGGCGGCTCGTGGGACACTCATCCGCATAATTGCCGTTCTGCTACTCGCCTCGACCTTACCCCCGGCGACCGCGACCACTATTCCGGTTTTCGAGTTGTCTGCGAGATTCCCAGGACTCTGTAACCCTTTACTCTTTATTTTTTACACTCTTTTTCTTGCCAAAGGCGAGTCGATTTAAAAAATTGTAGATCTGATTAATTGCCCGCTGATTTAGGAGTCGATATCTTCCACATCCGCAAAAATTGGCTTTAATGTATCCCGATCGACTTGAGAAGTTACCTTAGTCGCCATAACATCGATAGTTGTTGGCAGAGCGGTTTCTTTCCTGCATCTCTCATCCTGTGACATCTCTACATCAGTCATAGAATGAGGAGTAGTTTTGGTCAAAGGAATGTTATTACGCTCTCGACTCCGAGATTTTTTGAGGGCAGTTTCCACCCGTTTTAGTAACTTAGCCACATCTCGATCGATCGATCTCACCACCTCGCTATCCAATTCACCATAGATTTTCTGCCATTTATCCAAACTATTCTGTAGACTGCTGGCTGCATCTAGATCTGAGAAAAGTCGGACATCTGTCGTACTTTTTTCTGTAGTTTCATTTAAGTACCGCTGGACGGTTCTAATACTCTTGCCGATAATGACTTGGAGTGCCGGACGCAGTGGTTTATCTCCCTTGAGCGGACGACCTTGCGTGTCACTATATCCAGCAGATTTGAGCCGTTCGGCGAGGACTTTCACTTCTGCACGGGTATAATCGCGTCGTTTTTCATTCTCAGCGACTTCTACTTGCAACGCCAGATCTGGTTCTCGATCGGCATCAAAACCCAAAGTTCTCACCGGAACTAGATCGTTAGGGAAATGTTCGGCATATTCAACTGGCATTCGCTCTTTGAGCAACTGAACCGCCGCCTTGCGGTGCCCACCAGCTAGTAAACGACCGCGACTATCCACTACCAAGGGTTCCAACAATCCCAGTACAGCGATCGACATCATTAAATCTTCAACGTGGGGGGCTTTCAATTCCCGCGTATCCGTCACTCGAGCGATTATCTTATCCAACGGCAGGGTCGAAACCTTGGCTTGTTCAGATCGGACTTCCGACAGCCGATCTTGCTCTTGAATGGCAGTGCCAACAGATCGTACTGATTGTAATAGTTCTGCGGCAGATCGTTTTTTAATAGCCATGTGTCTTTATTACCCACTGGGCGATCGTTTTGAGTTCTTCAGCCGCTTTGGACTTGGGCGCATATTCCACGATCGGGATTTGTTGTGCCCCAGCTTGGGAGAGATTGGTATCTTGATGCACCATCAGGTGTTCGATATCTGGATACATCGTCTCTAGTTCCCCAGGTAGAGTTTTATCCAACGCCCTCCGTTCGTCGATTTGAGAAAGGACTAATGCCCATTGTTTCGCACTCCGGCGTTCTTTCTGGCGATAGCTATCCAAAGTAGCCAAAACACGAGCCGCACCCATAATCGCAAAGGGATGAGCATTAGTCACTACTAACGCGCTCGTCGCCGCGACAATGCCAAATCGTTCGAGATTTTCATTCCCTGGCGGACAGTCTAAAATAATCACCTGATATGGCAGTCGATCGATAATATCGGCAAGATCTTCGGGATGGAGGGATTGGAGAGCTTGGTTATTCAGATTCGGCCCACCTGGAAAAACGTGCAAGTATTCGTTGGCAATTAAAGGTGTAGGGTTTTCGCCCATTAATAACTCGGCAGTACCAGGGGCACTCGGATCGACACCTAACGCATAAGCAGCATTAGACTGAGGATCGATATCGATGACTAGCACCGATTTTTGTTGGGCGGCAAAAACCGAAGCTAACCCACAAGCGATGGTAGTTTTACCCACACCACCTTTGCGGGCGGTAACGGCGATGCGATATTGATTGGTAGATGGCATATTTCGATCTGCACGTAGTCCCTCGATTATACGATCGTGTCAGACGAGGTTAGCAATTAGGGTTAGCTAGGGGGAATCGCACCCCAATTCTGCGTTTCCCCCTTCAAAGGGATATTCGAGTTGGGGATGTCCCAATTCTGAAGGTAGTTTGTTTTGGTCGATCGTTTTCTTGAATTGTTCGGATTCGAGGATCGATGGCAGCACAGGAATTTCTCCAGCGATTTCGTGCATCATCTCGATACTCTTCTGACTTTGTTTTGCTTGAGTCCTGCCCATCCAGCGATCTCGGAAGGGTAGAACTCCGAGTACCGCACCTGCAAAAGCGTCAATCTCTTGCAATTCAGTAATCAGTTCTAAAGTTCGCAGTAATGAGTTAACTCCTTTAGAAGAAGCTTCGGCTGTCACGATCACACGATCGGCAGCACCAATGGTCGTTAGTGCTAATTGCGATCGCTGGGGTGGGGCATCAATGACGCAAAATTGAAATAATTTAGCGTTCAACTTAAAAGACTGAATGACTGAATGACTGAATGACTAAATTCAGTTAAATTAAATAGTGTCATTTACTCAAAAAAGGTGGATTGCATCAATTTCACAAAGCCTGGTGCCACGATCGCCAGGACTTCTAACACGTCTGGAACTGTCAGTGGCGGGTCAGTTAGATCTC
>JBBRVB010000386.1:0-4249 GCA_038247275.1 Chroococcales cyanobacterium | reverse complement strand
TTTGCCGCTCGATACAATTTGCAATACGATCGACCGCAATATCGACGATCTAATTAGTATCGAACCACATTACCGGCGAGTGGGACGATCTAGTATGGGTCCGGGAGAACAGAATTAAGCCGAATCGATCGCCCGATCGAGTACGATCGGAGATTGAATCTGCGATCGGGCGATCGACTCTCAACTCTCTAGCTCTGCTTAGGGCAGGCTGCCAACTAATTTTTATGCTGCAATTAGTTTCTTCTGGATTTGTCGGGATGTGGTTGAATGTGGCTGGTGTGCAAGTTCCACCATCACCATCACCAGCTCAAGCGGTAACGTGGCAAGGCATGTCGTGGCTCAATCCCGCGACACCTGTAGAGCCACAAGTCGAAACCAAGATCGCTCAGTATCTGCAAACCCTCAAAGCACAGGGTTTAAATCCCCAACAGCAAGCAGTTTGGCTACAGACCAACAATAATCTCCTAATCGATCGCAATGGCATAATTCCGGTTGCTGCCGCCTCCCTGACCAAGACAGCCACCTCTCTAGCTGCGATTACCACCTGGGGTTTGGATAAACGATTTGAGACGATTTTTTATGCCAACGGCAAAATCGATCGGGGGACACTAACTGGTGATTTGATCGTGCGGGGCGGTGGCGATCCATTATTTGTCTGGGAAGATGCGATCGCCCTAGCTCAAAGCCTGAATAAATTGGGCATCACTAATGTCAGCGGCAATCTGATTGTGGTCGATAAATTCCACATGAACTATAAAGCCGATCCGCAACAAGCTGGCGAATTACTCAAACAAGCCTTAACTAGAATCAACCTACCGCCAGCACTATCAGCTACCGAGTTAGAAGATGTCAATATCGTCAAGTTGCCCTCAGCACCCATCGCCAGCACCATCAAACCGCCCCAAGTCAAGATCGCTGGCGAAGTCATCGTGAGCGATCGTCCGCCAGCTATGACGATACCACTCATCCGCCACCAGTCACTACCACTGGTCGATATCGTGCGCCAGATGAACATTTACAGCAATAACGAAATCGCTCAAATCTTGGCAGATCGCATCGGCGGTGTCGCGCAGATCATGAAAATTGTCTCGACTACTGCCAACTTTCCGCCAGCAGAGATTCAACTGATTAATGGTTCCGGCTTAGGAATTCAAAATCGCCTCTCGCCCCGCGCCGTCTGTCAAATCTTCCGTACCCTTCACCAAACCCTCCAACCTGCCAACCTCAACCTCGCAGACATCTTTCCCGTTGCTGGTGCCGAATATATCGGTACGCTCAAGGATCGAAATTTACCAGTCGGTACGACGATCAAAACTGGTACCCTCAATGAAGTGAGTGCCTTAGCTGGCGTATTACCAACACGCGATCGTGGTTTAGTGTGGTTCGTCATCCTCAACCAAGGCTCTCAAATCGCCAAACTCCGCCAGCAACAAGATACCTTACTCCGATCCCTAGTCGCCGAGTGGGGACAAGTCACCCCCACACCCCTAGTCGTCACCAAACACGATCGCGAACCAGCCTACTTTGGCGATCCGAGCCGGAATATCGCGATTTTCCCAGCATCTCCCTAACGACACCCGATCGATCCGCCAGCTCTGACGGGCATAATAAGCATAATTTCAGTACTGATTAAATTTATGCTGTCTACTCTCCTCGCAATGACGATCGATCTCCACTCGATTTATGCATTTTCACCAGCGATCTTCGATCTAGGTGCCAATGTACAGGTGCAATCGGGCATGATGACTCACGGATTATTACTTGCCCAACAGTTCCAAAATACTGACATTCTCGGTAATATCCAAACTGGTTGGACTGACTTTTTGCAAACTGGAAAGGCGGGTGCTTTAGCTGTTGGTTTGGTGATGGGCTATATGGTTCGTGGAATGACACGTTAATTGATAATTTAATTACCAACGCTCGATATAATAATAAGTAATAATCTGCAATTAAGAGGTTAAGATTGAGTTTCGATCCCGAATTTTGTCGAAATGAAAGCGAGGTCGAAAGTAAACTTATTGTTGGGTACTTGCTACCAAAACTTGGTTACTCGCCTGAGACATGGCATCAGGAAGTCAAGTTTGGTAAGATTCGGCTGGACTTTCTAGCTTTCACCCAAAAACTCCCGTTCAAAGTAGGTACTCCACCGCTGGGTTTGATTATCGAAGCCAAGCATCCGCGCAAGAATTTAGATAAGCACGTTTACCAGATCCGCAATTATTTAACTAGTTTAAATATTCGTTATGGAATATTGACAAATGGCAAAGAATTACGAATCTATCAGCAAATAGCAGGATCGGTACAGCTAGTATTCCAATGTGCCGGAGCAGATATTAGCGATCGATTACCAGATTTAATTCCCCTGATCGGACGTGATTTTATCTACAAACCGTTGGCTCCAAGCTTACCTGCTCAGTCGCCGCCACCACAACCTATATCCATCCCCATCTCTGGATCTTCCCCAGGATTAGCTATGAAAACTATTGCGATCTACCATAACAAAGGCGGCGTTGGCAAAACTACTGTCTCTACCAATCTCGCAGCAGCTCTAAGTAAGCGCGGCTTCCGAATACTATTAATCGATATTGACGCTCAGGCAAATAGCACTTTTGCGACAGGTTTAGTAAAATTTCAATTTGAAGAAGAAGACGACTTACGCGATCGTAATGTCTATCATCTCATTAATAGTGCTGATACTAATTTTATCCATGAAATCGTGCGAGAATCACAATATTTCAGCGATCCAGAAATTGCTGTAATTCCGGCACATATTAATCTAATCGATAAGCAGAGCGAATTGACAACAATAATGGCAAGCCGTACTAGATTAGCGGATAAACTCAATCGGGTGAAAAATAATTATGATGTGGTAATTATCGATACACCACCTTCTCGTGATATTTATGCAGAAGCCGCATTAATGACCGCAGATTATCTGATTATTCCATCCGATCTCAAACCATTTGCCAATCAGGGCTTACCTACTGTCAAAAACTTCATTCACAGTATTAACGAAAATAGAACAACATTTGGTAAGCAGCCAATTCAAGTATTGGGAGTATTAGCTTCAAAGATTTCTACCAATGCGCGATTTATTGAATATACTTTTCCTAAGCAAAGAGAAGTGATCGCTAATCGCTATGTAATGCCATTAATGGAGTCAGTTATTTACGATCGCACAGCACTATCAGAATCATTCAACAAAATAGTTGTCGTCGGCGATATTGAATATCCAGATCCCAAATCGATCTTTAAATATGCTGATGAAGTTAAAAGTACCGCTCAAGTATCAGCAATGGAGTTTGAAGTATTGGCGACAGAAGTTTTAGCTAAGATCGGGCTAGTCTAATGATTAAATGTTATTTCGTAGATGTTAAAAATATTGAATCGAGCTTACCTAAGTCAAGCTTCGATACCGCAGAGATCGATCGATTGGCAGATGCAATCTTGGCATCAGATGGACTACTGCGACCATTAGTATTACAACAGATTAGTGTCGAAAAATACACAGTTCTTGAAGGTCATCGAGAATATTATGCAGCAGTTAGAGCTAAGGAAAAAGATATCACCAAAGCTGAAATGGTAAATGCTTTTGTCATCGATCCTAAATCAAAAAAATCAGCGATCGATCAGCTTAAGTTATTAACTCACCTACAGGAACCAACCGCGACGATCGATCTGGGAATAGATTCTCAGATATTAACTGAATTAGTCTCTGCCAGTATCGATCGATTATTACCTGAAATTACCGCCGCGATCGCGATCCAACTCCAACCGATCGTTTCCCAACTTACCAAACATCAACAAGTCTTAGATCGGATCGCAGTAGATCTAGTGAATCAGCCAAATGATGAAAGTGAAAAACTATCTATAACTGAAGCGATAATTCGACCTGTTTCTAAGGTAGATTCGATCGAACCAGTCATCGAGCCTAAACCTAAGATCGATCGCCGAAAAAAGATCGAACCTGTCGAGACGTTAAAGCCTGATTCAATAGAAACCAAACCAGTAAAAGTAACTAAAAGTACTCCTAAAAGTAATAAAAAAACTCAAGCAGTCGATACATCTTCATCTATTGCTGTGGCGATCGAACCAAAGATACCAGCCGAAACTACTATGCCCTCGACAAAAATAACTAAACTTGCTGCAACTAAGCAAACGGCAGCTAGTGGCTCGATCGATTCAGATAAATCTGCTCATGCCCTTAACTTGATTAATACCCTCAGTCAAGGCGATCTAACGATCAAGA
>JBBRVB010000385.1:0-4259 GCA_038247275.1 Chroococcales cyanobacterium | reverse complement strand
GTCTACTCCCATCCCCAATACTTGCGATCCTTGTCCGGGAAATACCCATGCAGTTTTCATGTCAATTATTAATTACTAAATCCGTTCTATACAGTAAAATTTAATATTGATTATATTTAAAATTCTAGTTTAAAAAATAGTTAATAAACTATTATCTTTAATTATCAATTATTAATTATTAATTATCAATTATCAATTATTAATCTAATTTCCCCATTTGAGGATCGCAGCACCCCAGCTCAAACCCGCGCCAAATCCAGAAGTGGCGATCGTGTGACCGGATTGAATCTGCCCCGATCTGACAGCCTCATTTAAGGCGATCGGAATTGAAGCGGCTGAAGTATTTCCATATTTAGCAACATTACTAATAACTTTTTCCGGCGGAATCTGCAACCGTTCGGCAACAGCATCCATAATTCGTTGATTGGCTTGATGGAGAATTAGCCAATCGATATCACTACTATTTAGGCTAGCTTGATGGATAACTTTATCGATCGCGTCGGGCACGCGATTGATGGCAAAGCGATAGACTTCTTTACCACTCATTTTGATATACTGATACCTACCTTGAGTGAGGATGATTCCAGGTAGTAATTCGCGCAATTCTGGCTCAAAAACTAAATTTAGACAACGATTTTGAGTACCGTCGCTACTAATTTCAAAGCCTAATAATCGATCGACATTTTGAGTACTTTGCATCAACACAGCACCTGCACCATCACCGAAGAGGACGCAAGTATTGCGATCGTTCCAATTTACCCAACGTGATAATAAATCGGCACCAATAACTAAAACATTCCGATAGACACCCGACTTCAAAAATTGCGCCGCCGTCACCACCCCAAATAAAAATCCCGAGCAAGCAGCAGTCAAGTCAAAAGCTACCGCCTTGGTTGCTCCCAACTGGGCTTGAATCTGACAAGCCGTTCCAAATAAATCTTCGGAAGAGGAAGTCGCCAACAAGATCATATCGACATCAACTGCGGCGATCCCAGCCATCTCTAGAGCCTGCTGTGCCGCTTGAGTCGCCAAACCAGCTAGTGACTCACGATCGTTGCTAACATGCCGTTGACGAATCCCCGTGCGGCTAGCAATCCACTCATCGGAGGTATCGACTACCTGTGCTAAGGCATCATTGGTTACTACATTCTCTGGAACAGCCGCACCGCAGCCAATAAAAGTCACTCCCATTGATGTGTAGTTTGCTGGCATTTAGATTAGGGGATAAGGATGAGGGGATCGGGATTGGAGGGGCGGTAAGAGCAAGGGTGAAGGGGGAAACGAAATCGCTCTTTCTCCCTTGGACTCCAACACAACCAGAAATTTCAATTAATCACTACCCACTGTAGATTCCGCTTTCGGTGCCTTACTGCGGGTAGAAGACTGAATTTGGGCGATGACATTTGTATCGACAGCACTTTTAGCAGAACGAATCGCATTAGCAACCGAAAACGCATCCGAACTACCATGACTGATAATACACACACCGTCTACTCCCAATAATAATCCACCGCCATGTTCGGCGGCATCGATCCGCTTTTTGAGGCGTTGGAGATTTGGCTTGAGGAGAGCCGTACCCACTTTGCCATGTAAGCCGCGCGGCAACTCTTCCTTGAGCATCTGCACGACGATATTCCCGACTGCTTCGGCAAACTTGAGTAAGATATTCCCGACGAAACCATCGCAGACGATCACATCAAAGTTGCCAGAGAGGACATCGCGCCCTTCGGCATTGCCGACGAAATTAATGTGCTGATTCTGTTGCAAGCTCTCATGTGCTTTGACCGCAACTTCATTCCCTTTGGATTCTTCTTCGCCAATATTGAGCAAACCTACTTTCGGTGTTGCGACACCAAGCACATATTGACTGTAAACAGAACCCATCACGGCAAATTGTTCGAGGTACTTGGGGCGACAATCAACATTCGCGCCAACATCGAGGATGACCACGGATTTTTCAGCCCGATTGGTGGGAAATACCGCCGCAATCGCCGGTCTGTCAATCCCCCGCAACCTTCCCAGTCGCAGCAATGCGGCTGCCATTGCCGCGCCAGAATGCCCAGCCGAAACGACGGCATCCGCTTTACCCTCTTTGACTAATTGCATCGCGACATTAATTGAAGCCTTGGGTTTGCGCCGGAGGGCACCCAATGGTTCTTCATGCATTTCGATCGTACCTTCTGCGGGCACGATTTCCAGCTTGGGAGGATTGGGATATCGATCGAGACAAGCCTGAATTTGTGCGGGATCGCCGACTAGCAAGACATCGACATCTGCTAATTCGATTTGAGCCTGAATCGCACCCGCGACGATGGCGGCGGGTGCATCATCCCCACCCATTGCGTCAAGTGCGATGCGTGCGCGAGTTGAAGCCATTGATGCCACTAAGTAGAAACCATCAAAATTCTACCAGAATATGGCGATCGGACGCACGATCGAACCATAACCAATCTTTGTCCTCGGCTCTAGCTCGATCGACTGATGACGAACGCAAACAGTCGATTTCTACTAACCAGCGTACTTCTATTATAATTTAGTAGTCCAGATCCTCGTTCAAACAACCCAATGGTATCGACCTTCGCCACCCATCCCACCAGCCGCCAATACTTACCCCCAGCTACTCCCGATGCATCACCAAACCAGCACATTCTCCCACTGACTGCTAGCGTTAACGATCGAGATTGCCTCGAAGTTGGTGGCTGTGATGTTACCGCATTAGTCCAGCAATTTGGTTCGCCGTTATATATCCTCGACGAGCAATCGGTTCGCACCGCCTGTCGGCAATATCGGGATGGATGGCAGAAATATTATCCTGGTGAATCTCTGGTAATATATGCCTCAAAAGCATGGAGTTGTCTGGCAATCTGTGCGATCGCTGGGAGTGAAGATTTGGGTATTGATGTGGTATCCGGTGGCGAACTGCTCACCGCGATTGGCGCGGGCGTGAGTGCGGAAAAAATCTACTTCCACGGTAATAATAAATCAGTTGCCGAACTCGAACTTGCCGTATCTAAAAATTGTCGAATCATTGCTGACAACTGGCTCGAACTCCAAAATATCGCTACGATTGCCAGTGCCGCAGCTAAAAACGTCCCAGTGATGATTCGGCTCACACCAGGAATTGAATGTCACACCCACGAATATATTCGCACCGGACATTTAGACAGCAAATTTGGCTTCGATCCCAATCAACTCGATGAAGTCTTCACCTGGTTGAGCAAGCAGACAGATATTACCTGCATCGGCGTTCACGCCCATATTGGCTCTCAAATCTTCGAGCAACAACCCCACCAAGATTTAGCCAGCGTGATGGTGGAATGGTACCAACTCGCCCTCAGCCACGGTTTACCCATCAGTGAAATCAATGTCGGTGGTGGTTTGGGCATCAAATATACCGAAGCTGACGATCCTCAAAGCATCGATGCCTGGATCAAAAACGTGGCTACCGCCCTCAAAATCGCCTGTGACGAGCATGGAGTCGCTTACCCTCGCATCCTATCCGAACCCGGACGTTCGTTGATTGGGAGTAGCTGTGTCACCGCCTACACCGTCGGCGGCACTAAAACCGTTCCCGGAATTCGCACCTACATCAGTATCGATGGTGGGATGTCCGACAACCCCCGCCCGATTACCTACCAGTCCCAATATCGGGCGATGATTGCCAACAAAATGTCTGCCCCGATGACTGAAACAGTGACGATCGCGGGTAAGCATTGCGAGTCGGGTGATATCTTGATTAAAGATGCCCAAATTGCGGCGGTTGTACCTGGCGATATCTTAGTTGTCCCCGCCACTGGTGCATACAACTATAGTATGTCCTCCAACTATAATCGGATTACCCGTCCGGCAGCGGTCTTAGTCAACAATGGCGAGGCAAATATCATCATTGAACGTGAGAACTACGACGATCTATTACGATTTGACAGATTGCCAGCACATTTGATGAAGTAGCCAGATCCGACGATCGATTTGCATTGATGGTAGCCAAATCGATCGATTAAGACATAGTGGATAGTGGATAGTGGATAGTGGATAGTGGATAGTGAAAAGTGCGGGAACAGGGGTTTACCCTGTCTGATTGCACATGCTTGGATGTTTACTTGGATAGTTCGCTATTGAACTCATTAAAACTCCGCCGCTTGAGTTCAACTGAGTCTGTTCGTGGTAGTAAATCGAAAACTTCGCGCATAGCATCATCTACTTTTTCAAATGAGAGCACACCGACTTCATTGAGACTAACTTTACCATTTTTATCGAAG
>JBBRVB010000384.1:0-4261 GCA_038247275.1 Chroococcales cyanobacterium | reverse complement strand
TTTTGACCTCTCGCGTGTAGCTTTTCTCTACTATATCTCTCAAAGTCTCCCTCCGCTAAGATCCTTTCCCTGCTTGGGCTTTAGACTTAACGTGAAAAGTCAGAAACACAGATTGATACCATCAATGCTCGATATTCACCCAAATATTTTGGTCTCCATAAAGGTGTAAGTTCTTACACAATGGCAGCATATCAATTTGTTTGGGACTTTTGAATTCAGTCCATCCACTTCAAAGGTCGATATTGATGCTTTAGTTGTTCGCTATGCTGACCCCACTTACTGGCAGCAAGCGATCCAAGTTGAATCTGAAAAGCATGACTAGCATGGGTTTGAAATGTACTTGTACATTTTTGGCGCGTTGGGCTATTTTAGCCAAAGTGGGCTGCTTGGAAAGAACAAGGCTTATCAATTTTTTTCTTACCGCCCTATTGTTCGGAAATGAATCCTATTGAAACAGAGTGGCACCAACTTAAAAGCCATGAAATTTCTGGACAGATGTTTGACAATGAGTATGATTTAGCCAAGGCTGTGATGACGGGCATGGAATCTCGAAGTGTCGCAGGCGAATATGCACTCGATCGTTTTATATTTAATTGCGTCTAGCTACTTAGTTCGCTCTGGATGTTCTTGAATATATTCAAAGGGTGTTGACATCGATCGCTCTAAGAAAAGTGTATTTACAATACTATTTTACCTGAAATTTATATTAAAGACAGGTCTAATGAACATTCGCCCACAAATTAGAGGATTATTGTGGTTTCTTCAAATGAGTTAAGATTATGCCTGGTTTTCGATCTTCTTCACAACTTCCTCAACTTGTTTCCCTACTGTGAAGGAAATGAGATTGCCAAGGAAGGCTCAAATGGATACACAGCACCTCAATACATATTTACATCTAATCGAAGCCTTGCTGGATTGTGGCAAAGGAGAAGAGTGGTTGCTACTTCAGCAGCATGAAGATCTAATCGATGCCGAACTCTTAACAGTAATGGCGCAAATTACTGAGCGACTCAACGCCGAAGGCAATGCCCCTGCTGCCAAATTCCTCCACTATTGGACAGTTCAACTTACTCATCTGCTGCAACAAAACACTAATGAAGACCCAGCCCAAAGCCGAGCTGACAGCTATCTAAAACTGATTCAAACCTTACTTGGATGCTCGAAAGGGGACGAAGTAGCGATCTTGAACCAACATCCCGATCTGGTCGATGAAGGGCTAGTCTACACGATGAACCAGGTAGCCGCTCAATTAGCCGCCAAGGGCAGTCAAGATATAGCTATTTACCTCAAACATCTCGCCGCAGAGGTCAATCGGTGGCAACACCCTAGTGCAGGGCGAACCAAAATATCGGCTCCACAACCCAACAGCGATATCGATACCCCGCCTAGTACAAAAATAGCGATAGGAAACAATCTGCACCCTAATGGAGATCGACAATTAGTAACAGCAAATTCAACCCCAAAATCGTCGCCGCTACCTAACAGCCAGAGTGATGCTCAGATCGATACAGGAGTGACAACAGCAACCAAGCTGCATCCTGATGAAGGGCGATTCTTTTTCACAGAGGCCATGCCAATGGCAACCGCCGCCCCAATCACATCGTCACCGCTACCCAACAGCCAGATCGAGGAGTTACTCGAAAATATCTCTAGTCGGTTGGAGCAGATGGAGGTATTAATAAACAAGCATTCATCGCCATCTAACCCGCTGTGGTATATGCCGATTTTGGCAGAGGTTGAGACTCAGGGCTGGATTATTTCTAGTGAGGAAGTAGAACAACTAATTGGCACGAAACCACATTGCGCCCCAGGTCATAATTCCTTTGTGCGGGGATGTTGGAAATTTGTCAAAGCTGGCAAGGTGGGTACGCACTCTTCCTGGCGAGTTATCAAAGAGATTGCAATGCCAAGCGTTGGCGTTGGCGGAGCCTCTGCCGATTCAGAAGCCTCTCCCCTGGAGAATCGAACTCCACCAGCGGGAATTGACTTAAAACCAGAGATATCATCGCCTTGGTCTGAAAATAGCTAGAGTTGTGAGGCATTTGTGCTTCGTTCGCGTAACGCGATGCACATGAAGCTCTGTTGTTAGCGTTGGCAAAGCCTGACGTAGGCACAGTGTCAGCTTTGCTGAATCATAATTGAGTGCCACATTGGTAGATTACGATTCAGCAGTTTGGTATGTTGCGGCTCGTTGGCGTAGCCTCTCTAAAAGAGAATAACCAGAATCAGGACAAGTTCTCGCCACTCAACTAACACTACCTAACTCAGTTTTCACTCATTAAGAGTTGTGATAATTTTACAACTTTAAAAAAGGGAAATCCACAATATAAATATCTAGGCAATCGATTCGGCAAGCCGACGCTCTGCGAACGCAGTAAACGATCCGAATCATATTTTAGATGGCATTAGCTTCTGAGCCAGTAAGCTCGAATTCGCTTGACTAGATGATTAAGATTAACTTTATCTGGAGATCGGAAAGGAGGAGTATTTTTATGACTATGAAAAGTGTTCTCGATTTCTTTGCAGTAGTGAAAGAAGATAAGTCCTTGCAGAGAAAAACCCAAATGGCGATCGATATTGATACTATTATCGAGATTGCTGGGGAGTACAATTGTAAATTTACTCGCACAGAATTACAGTCTTTTTTAGAGAAAATGCCTAACCAAGATTTAGCCTCAGAGGTAAATCCTGGGATCGGTAATCGATTACATCTAACTCCTCGCTAGCAGCATCCTGAACATTACCTCAGTTCATCTTAGATGAGGTGCTTTATTAACTAATGAGAGCGGTCACATAGCATTGCATTCTTAAAGAAGGTAAGGTATGGGCGTATATATTCCGGCTGCGGACAAACTCACAACAGAACTGCAAACCGAGATCGCCGATTTACGTCAGGTCGATCCCCGTGTTGGTCTATTTCGGTTCGCGACGATTGGCGCGATCGTCCTCAGCCTCACAGCCCTAGCTTGGTCGGCGAGTGACATGCTAGCATTCGTGGGCATTGCTGCAATTACAGGCATCTTTTATGCGTTCTGGATGCTCTGTAGTCACGATATGGTTCACCAAACGCTGACAGGATGGTCGTGGTTCGAGACAACTGCGCCCCGCTTGACGACTTGGCCGATGTGCTGGCCCTATGGAACTTATGCGCTGCTACATCGCTTGCATCATGGCTGGAATGGGATCGACCTGCGCGACCCAGAGCGCGTACAGTGGACAGATGCGGAGTATCAAAGCGTAAATCCTTTCCTGCGCTGGTATGTCCGCCATCAGTGGGGCGTAGATATTTTCGGCTTAGGTGGGGTCGGGCTGATTATTAAAACCTTCATTAATGGTTGGAAGTTGAGAACGGTACTACCGCAATTGCGAGCGCAGTTATGGATCGATCTAACCGGAATACTCGTGCTTCAAGGTGGACTGCTGGCCTTTTTTAACGCACGGGGTGAAATTGGTCGCTACCTGCTGTTCTGGCTGATTCTAGAGCGGACTGCGGGCGCAATCGTCCAGGCGCGAGACCATTTGGAGCACTATGGCCTGTGGGGACGAACTGGTGGCCACCAATTAACGCAACTTTACTCCTGCCGGAATTTAGAAACCTATCCTTGGGTCGGCTGGCTGATGGGAGGACTGGACTATCATGCCGTCCACCATGCGTTTCCAGACATTCCATTCGATCGATTGCCCGAAGCATTCGATCGCCTTCAGGCGGTTTTACAACGGCACGGTTTGCCACTGATGATTCGGGGTAAAGGTTATTTACCTGAAACTCTCGAATTAAGTCAGCAGCCCTCAATCATTGGGGCGATCGATCCTCAAGATCTCAGGGGTCATCATTACCTGTTGCGAGTGTCGCCATCTCGATCTATATTACTCAATTGAGGAGGGTCGGATGAATTTCAATATCCTCATTGCACAAATTCGGTTAATCGGACGATCGGTTAGATTTTTTCGTCGGACGGGAGATTAATCGATCGCCGCTCCAGCATTTGGGACTGAGACTTTCTGAAAGAGGATTCCCATCAATCTTTACTTGGGTGATGCCAGCCAAAGTATTGTCATAAATCCACTCAGCACCGCGATTTTTAGTTAATAAGCGCATACATCCATGCGAAGCGGGATAAGGCGGCACTGCGTAGGCATGAAAGGCAATTTCTCGCTCTGCATGAAACCAAGTGACAAATTTTGCCTCTGGATATTTGGGAAGAACGCAACCGTAACCTTGGACTAAATAAGTTGGTGGGGACAGGGGCGTACAGTGAGA
>JBBRVB010000383.1:0-4264 GCA_038247275.1 Chroococcales cyanobacterium | reverse complement strand
TTAGCTCATCGCTGTGCCTATCTCAACGGATTAATTTGCGATCGCTAAATAAAAAGTGGGATGCTCCCAATTAAATTGCCTCAGATGGCTAGCCTAATCGACTCCAACTCATGCCGTAATGATGGTAGCTTATAGCCTAGTGAGATCGCTTTGCTACTATCGAGCGAAACATCCGCCGCGCGAGGAGCCGTCATCTGGAGATCTCGCTGGTAAACTGGTAACAATAACGCCAGATCGAAATTAAATACCTGAGCCAATAGACATCCGAACTCATAACGAGAAATCCGCTCTTTTCCGCCCAAATGAATCATCCCGCAAGCATGTTGTAATGCCATCAACAATCCATGCGCTGCCGTCACCGCACTAACTGGAGTCCGAAATTCATCCACAAATAACTGTAAACTGCGATCGGATTGTAATGCAGTGAGCCACGGTTGGATAAAACTAGTCGCGGTTGGTGGGGCGATGCCAAACATCAGCGGCATCCTACAGATAATTGCCTGGGGATCTGCGGCTAAAATCACCCGCTCGGCGGCTACTTTTTGTTTGCCATAGATATTAATCGGTGAGACTGGATCTGTCTCTAGATAAGGCGGCTGCGTACCGTCAAAGACTAAATCTGTAGAGGTGAACACAAACGGAATATTTGCTTTTGCACATATTTCGGCAAGTAGTCGAGCGGCGGCAACATTAATTTGATAAGATTGTGCTGGATGAGCTTGGCAAAAGTTGGGGCTAGATGCCGCCGCTGTATGGACGATCGCGTCTGGAGCGATGCTATCGATCTCCGCTGTGAGTAGCTCGATTTTGGTTAAATCGACTTGATGTAGATGTACTCCTGGAATCAAAATCGGATGTCGATCGTAGATCCCATGTACTTCCCACTCAGCGCACGCGACTTGGCACAGATTCCAACCCAGGAAGCCACTAGCACCAGTAACCAGTAATTTCTGCATATTTGGTAACAAAATTTAGATCCTTACGGACAATGACACTGGCATCCTCATCTCAAAGTGGAGATCCTAATTAGTGTCAATCCCTCAGTGTGGCTACTCTAGCTCAAGTTTGCGCTCAACTCAGTCAAAACCGAGTTATGCTGTCATCCGTCGATCGAGTTATCGACAACTAATCCGCTCACCAGCTACGGTTCGGTTATTTCGCCACCTAGAGATAGGTTATATTTTTGTATACTAATATTAAGAAGAATTAATCTCTCGAAGTGATAGAAGTTAAGATATTCAGGAAAAGTGTAATGAAAGTTAACTTCATCAGTCAATAATTATCATAATACAGATCGATTAAGAGGAAGCTTTAAAACGTGAGTCAGCAACAACTCGCCCAATTGCGGCGGTATAATCCCCAAGCGATCGCTAGCTACTATAACAAACGCCTGTGGCTAGTCATTGGGCGGGCAACCAGGATCGTGTGGTTGTTTGCCGGATTTTTAATTGGGATACTACTCGATCGATCTGTTGGTAATAAGGAACTTAATAAGTATCAACGTGCCGAGCAACTGCGAGAAATCCTCACCCAATTGGGGCCAACTTTTATTAAAGTCGGACAATCGCTGTCTACTCGCCCCGATTTAGTCAGACAAGACTACTTGGATGAGCTGATTAAACTACAAGACCAACTCCCACCTTTTGATAATGAGTTGGCGATGCAAATTATTGAGACTCAGCTCAAGCAATCGGTTGAAGAATTATATAAAGAAATTTCACCACGTCCAGTTGCCGCCGCTAGTTTAGGTCAAGTTTACAAAGCGAGATTGTACAGCGGTGAAGAAGTCGCTGTCAAGGTACAACGCCCGAATTTATTGCCAACTATTACCCGTGATTTGTATCTACTGCGGTGGGCGGCGACTTGGATCAAACCATTCCTACCATTGAACTTGGGAGACAACCTGACGATCGTTGTGGATGAGTTTGGGACTAAGTTATTTGAAGAGATTGATTATCAAAACGAAGGTCGCAATGCTGAGAAATTTGCAGCTAACTTCCGTGACGATCCGACGGTAAAAGTACCATCAATTTATTGGCGGTATAGTAGCCAAACTGTACTGACTCTGGAGTGGATCGATGGCATTAAGCTTACCGATCTCGATGGCATTCGCAAAGCAGGACTCGATCGCGATAAATTGATTAAGGCTGGTGTATCTTCAGGCTTGAGACAGTTATTAGAGTTTGGTTTCTTTCACGCCGATCCTCATCCTGGTAACTTATTTGCACTAGCTGACGGACGCATGGCGTTTATCGATTTTGGGATGATGGATCAGCTCACCCAACATACTAAAGAAACGATCGCAGGTTCGGTCGTTCACCTGATCAACAAAGATTACATGTCATTGACTGATGACTTTGTAAAGTTAGGCTTTTTGACTCCAGATATAGATATTTCGCCAATTATTCCCGCACTAGAAAGAGTACTAGATAATGCGATCGGCGAAAGTGTCAGTAACTTTAACTTCAAAACGATCACCGATGAATTCTCGGAATTGATGTTTCAGTATCCATTCCGAATTCCCGCTCAGTTCTCACTGATTATTCGATCGCTCGTGACTCAAGAAGGTGTCGCCCTCAGCCTCAATCCCGATTTCAAGATCGTCGAAATCGGTTATCCCTACGTCGCCCAAAGATTGCTCAATGGTGAAACCCCAGAGATGCGCCGACGATTGCTAGAAGTAGTGATCAAAGACGGGAAGCTTCAGTGGAAACGTCTGGAAAATATGATTGGAATTGCCCGGAGCGACAATAATTTTGACTTATTACCGACGGCTCAATTAGGTCTCCAATTCCTCATGTCCGCCGAAGGTCGATCCTTACGCAATCAGATTATCATGGCACTAACTGAAGATAATCGCTTACATGTGAGCGAGGTTCAACAGTTATGGAATCTAGTCAAGCAAGAGCTAGAACCAGCTAAACTATTGAATGTCGCGATCG
The DNA here is from genome assembly GCA_038247275.1 of Chroococcales cyanobacterium. Classification (GTDB taxonomy): domain Bacteria; phylum Cyanobacteriota; class Cyanobacteriia; order Cyanobacteriales; family Chamaesiphonaceae; genus Chamaesiphon. The sequence continues at coordinate 1,322 of JBBRVB010000383.1, read as the reverse complement.
GTGCTTTAGCAAGCAGTGTCCCCAGAGCCATTGGCAATCTTTCTAATTCAGGTGTCAACTCCTTTCTCGGCTCCCTCACCAACAGTAAGTAGGGCACACAACGACTGCTAATATGACTGCTACAAACCTAGATAGTGGAATGCCACTATCTAGGTTTGTGTTTTGAGGAGAGTGTCAAGTTTTGATTCAAACGCACTCCAAATCATCCACAATCCAGATAACGAAGTTATGTAATCATCATTCTTCACAGCTAATTTTTATGTCAGAACTAGTTTTATTTTGGCACCGTCGGGACTTACGAGTTTTTGATAGCATTGGTTTGGCACAAGCTAGCGATCGCCATACCCGAGTTATCGGCGTATTTTGTTTCGATCGATCGATTCTATCGATGGATGTTGCTCCAGCTAGAGTTGCATACCTAGTCGGCTGCTTGAAAGCTTTAGCCGCAGATTATCAGCAAGCGGGAAGTGAGTTGCTTTTTCTCGATGGCGATCCCATTGCCAAAATACCGCAGCTAGCAACTGCCCTCAACGCTAAATCGGTATACTGGCACAACGATGTCGAGCCTTATGCTCAGACTCGCGACAAAGCAGTCGCCACCGCCTTACAAGTCCACAAAATTGCAGTCCATACCACTTGGGATCAGCTCCTCCACGATCCGAATGCGATTAAAACTGGCAACCAACAGCCCTACAGCGTCTATACTCCCTTCTGGCGGAACTGGAATAGTCGATCGAAAGCAGCACCAGTCACCGTAAACTTACCCCAGAGTGAATTAACACCCGCCGAAAGACAAGCTCTGACACAACTACCAACGATCGATCTGCCTACCGCTCAGGAGTTAGGATTTACTTGGGAACAGCCACTCGCACAAGAGCCTGGTACCAGTGACGCTACACAAGCATTAGCAACATTCATCCACAGATCGATCTCCGAGTATGACGAGCAGCGTAATTATCCCGCTGCTAGTGGTACATCGGGCTTGAGTGCCGCCATGAAATTTGGCACCATCGGGATTCGCACCGTTTGGGCGGCTACAACTACGGCGATGGCTGAAGCTAGCAGTGATGAAGCTCGGGCGGGGATTACAACCTGGCAACAAGAAATCGGCTGGCGAGAATTCTATCAACAAGCCATGTATCACTTCCCCAGCCTCGCCCAGGGAGCCTACCGTGACCCCTTCAAACACTTTCCCTGGATCGATGACCAGCAGCAATTTACCGCCTGGTGTGAGGGCAAACCGGGCTATCCGATCGTCGATGCTGCCATGCGCCAACTCAATCAAACCGGCTGGATGCACAATCGCTGTCGGATGATCGTCG
>JBBRVB010000382.1:0-4269 GCA_038247275.1 Chroococcales cyanobacterium | reverse complement strand
TTTTATTTTGGGGTGGGCTGCGGGGTGCCTTAGCACTGGCTCTGGCTCTAGGATTACCGCCAGATTTGCCCGATCGCAGTCAGATTGTCACCGTATCATTTGCCGTGGTTGCCTTCTCGATTTTCGTTCAAGGCTTGACGATTACCCCGCTCTTAAAACGATTGGGGGAAATTTCACCCGATCGCACAGCCTAAACACATTATCAATTAGAGGTCGATCGCTGTCTACTTGCAGCATTCTCTGCTGCGATCGATCGATTGCCATCCTCGAATATAATCTTGGCTCCGCCGCTTCAATAATTAGGCTTTATTTAGAAACTTTTCGAGACCATTGAGAATCAATTCCAGACCGAAATTAAAGTCTGCAATGCCATCATAATGTCCGTCGATTAGGTAATGCGTCAGTCGATTCATATAGGGGTATTTGTCAGCGGAGATATTCGGAATATATTCCTTTGCCGCCTTAACATATTCCGCCGCCTCGATCGGGAAGTTTAGCTCCTGAAGCGTAAATCCATAGATGTGACTGTCGATCGCATTCCAGGCTCGATCGACCATCTCGAACGAAAAGCCCGCTTCGCATAGACAGCCCAATGTCGCGTCTATGTAGCGTAACATTGCTGGCCCCACATTAATCCGCGAGACGATCGGCATCGTCGCCCAAGGGTGACGCAATAGTACCTCATGAGCCGAATTCGCCCGTCGCCGCATTGCCGTCTGCCAATCAATGCCCAGATCGGGTACTTCGATTTCGCCCACTACCAGATCGACGATGCCATCTAGCATGTCATCTTTGTTTGCCACATGGTTATACAATGACATCGCCTGTACGCCCAGATCCTGAGCCAACTTTCGCATCGAGAGCGATTCTATCCCCCCCTCGTCAGCCAGCCGGATCGCCGCAAGTAAGATCCGTTCCCGACTCAACGGGATCTGGGGCACGATATCTGAGTTGCTCGTTTTCACCATTTCACCATTTTTGCATCGATCCGCCTTTTAGCTTGACAAATTTAGGTTATGAGTTAAACTTACACTGTAAGTCAACTTACACTGTAAGTTTAAACTGTAGAGATTTGGCTCGCGTTGGGGTCATTACCTCCCCACGTCGAGATTCGCCGATGACAGCAACCAAAATTCGTTACTTTTATGTCAAATTTACTAACTCCGTTAGATAGTTCAGATGAAAAGATCGATCGATTAGACGATCTCTGTCAGTTTGCTAAAAATCATCCTTTTTGGAACAACCGTTTATTTGTAGCCTGTTTGCGCAGAGAATTAAACCGTCAAGACTTTATTTATATTTTTTCCCAATATTATCTCTACTCTAAAAACTTTACCCGCTATGTTGCTGGGGTCATGGCGAATTGCGATTGAGACCAATTTCGAGCCAAACTCACGCAAAATCTCTGGGAAGAAAGTGGTGAAGAAGGGGGATTAAGTCATGCAGAAATTTTTCGCAATTTCCTTAAAAATTCGCTCCTAATTCAAGATTTGAGTAAGATCGAATACGAAGATTTTACTCAAGAGTTTGTAGATATCTACCTCAAAAATTCGATTCAAGCAGATCCAGTATCGGGAAGTGCATGGCTCTCGCTAGGGACGGAGGGTATTGTTTCTGATATGTATCAAATTATGGTGGAGGGAATGCGACAAGCTGGTTTTCAGGATATCGAACTAGAATTTTTCCAGCTCCACATCGGCTGCGATGATGAACATGCAGCCACCCTGACAGAAATGATGTGTTCCTATCAAGATCTTCCTGAATGGTTTGAAACCTGTCTTCAGGCTACCGATCGCGCCTTAACAGCTCGCTCTCATTTCTTTGAATGTCTGTACGATCGGATCGTGCGGGGATTGAATATATCACTGGTAAGTACGATCGAAAACCGTAAATCTCTAGCGCATCGAGTTACGGATATCTCTGATTTAAAGAGCAGTACTCTTCAAGCTGGAACCAAAATTTATAGCAATAGCACGCCTCACTTAAACATTGAGTTTGCAGTCGAGCGGTTGTCTTTTCCAGTCACCCAAGTGTTAGATCCGCGCATCGTAATTATTCCTGCTGGCAAAAATAATGAAAAACACCGTCATGCTCATGAAACTCTCCTGTATATCCTCCAAGGCTCTGGTCAGGTACTCATCGACCATCGATTAATTGAAGTGGCTACCGGAGATGTGGTGTTTATTCCTAGATGGTGCATCCACCAGTCGCAAAATAATGGCAATTTAGAAATGAAAATCCTTGCTATCACCGACTTTGGTCTGACATCAACAGTCTTGGGTAACTACGATCGTCAAACTCGGATGAATCTTAGATAAATTGAGGAATGACAAAATGAAAATGAAAGCGATCGTTCAGACCGAATATGGTTCACCAGATGTATTGAGCCTGCAAGAAGTTGACAAGCCTGTCGTCACAGATAATGGCGTACTGGTAAGAGTTTGCGCCGCATCTGTCAATGCTGGCGACTGGCATCTGATGCGCGGCGATCCCTTCCTGAGCCGTCTGATGTTCGGGGGCATCCTCAAGCCTAAAATCAAGATCCTCGGCATGGATGTCGCTGGAGTAGTTGAAGCTATCGGTAAAGATGTACAGCAGTTTCAGGTGGGAGATGAGGTATTTGGCGATCTGTCGGAGTGTGGATTCGGTGCGTTTGCCGAGTACGCCTGTGGTACCGAAGCGGCATTGTCGCTCAAGCCGACAAATATTTCCTTCGAGCAAGCTGCAACTGTCCCTTGTGCTGCCCTAACCGCGCTCCAAGGGCTGCGGGACTGTGGTCAGATTCAATCTGGTCAAAAAGTATTAATCAATGGTGCTTCGGGCGGTGTGGGATCGTTTGCGGTGCAGATTGCCAAGGCATTAGGGGCGGAGGTAACGGCGGTATGTAGTACGAACAAAATGGAGATGCTGCGATCGATTGGCGCAGACCACATCATCGACTACACTCAGGCAGATGTCACCAAAAATGGGCAGCAATACGATCTAATTCTGGATGCAGCCGCCTATCGATCGGTTTTTGACTATTCACCAATATTGAAGCCCGATGGCACCTACGTCCTCATCGGTGGTTCGATCTTGCGACTGTTTCAGGTGTTGTTGTTCGGCTCAGTAATTTCGAGAATTATGCGTCGGAAATTGAAATGTTTGATGGTTAAACCAGATCGATCGGATTTGATGATTTTGAAAGATCTAATTGAAGCTGGAAAAATCGTCCCTTTTATCGTTGGCGGAGCCTCTCCCCTGGAGAATCGAACTTACAGCCTGAGCGAAGTTCCGGCGGCAATTCGCCACCTCGAACAGCGACAGGTGCGGGGGAAAGTTGCGATTAGTATTTGAAAAATAGTTATAGTAACCTACTGAATATTGGGATGAATCGGATGTTTAGAAAATTTGTATTATTGGTTAGTGTCGTAGCGGCTTCATTGTTGGTTGATAGTTCAGTCCAAGCTGAGGGAGGATGCCCTGATGGTTACTACCCACTCGCTGGTGGGTGTGCGCCGATTCCAGGCGATCCGCGCAATAATCCGCAACCCGATCGCCCCAGGGTACCAACTCGTCGTCGCCCCAGGGTACCAACAATGTATGCCAACAGTTATATTGCAGTTGCATGGCATCCTGATGCGGGTGATGTGTGGGCGACATGGAATCATCGCACCGAAGAACAATCTAAAGCAGCGGCAATGACCGCCTGTACGCAGGCGATGGGTGCAGGCTGCGAGATCGTGATGAATGGCTGGAATGGATCGGTGGCGATTGCGCGCGATCGAAACAATATGGTTGTGTATGGCTGGGCAGACAAGCCAGACAATGCTCGCGCCAGCGTGCTCAAAGTTTGTAAGGAGAAGAACTACTATGACTGTAAAATCATGCATGTATTTACGGCTGAACCGTTGATTCAGCCTGCTAATTTTACGCCGATCCAGCAAAAATTTCTGGAAACCAATCCGGCATTTAACTTCTCCAAAAATTATTTTCCCGATCGATCGGTGCTGCGCGTCAAACCTGTCTCTACTAGCAAATCAAGGGAACAGAAGCAATAATTTCCGATCGGTCGTGCCGTCTCTACTTATCTCTGCTGCGCGGTGTTCGTTCGTTCTGATCTTGCAGTCAAACCCGAACATCAACATGTTTTATTTTGGGGTGGGCTGCGGGGTGCCTTAGCACTGGCTCTGGCTCTAGGATTACCGCCAGATTTGCCCGATCGCAGTCAGATTGTCACCGTATCATTTGCCGTGGTTGCCTTCTCGATTTTCGTTCAAGGCTTGACGA
>JBBRVB010000381.1:0-4276 GCA_038247275.1 Chroococcales cyanobacterium | reverse complement strand
CTCAAAGCCAATGATAAAATCGTCTCGGCGAAGGTGGTTGAAGGTGCAGAGCTGTTAAAGGTGTAGACAGGTGACAGTTGACAGTTGCGGATGCAATCGCGCTGAGGTCTCCTCTGCGTGCGTTGCACCAAGCAGACAGCGAAAAGTGCGTTCTTGGGAAAAGCCCAAGAACGCACTTTTTCAAGAGGGCGAGATTGTTAGTGGAAATTTAAAACGAACCACTCACAACTATCTGCTCAGAGGAAGGAGGCTCTAAACCCATGCTGTTTGGTAAAGGACTACGAATCATCTCCAGTATAAAATTATTTTATTTTGCTGGAACATCGCTAGGGCTGACCACTGGATTGGGGTTGACTGCTGGTGGCGCGGGGGTAGAATTACCTTGAGATAGGAACCAACTGCCAGCACCGATCGCCATGAGTAAAACTAGTCCGATTGCGCCTACCAGTAAGGGCTTGCGATCGGCATTACTAGCAGTCGATTCTCGATCGATCGGAGTCTGGTGCCGATCTTCAGAATTGAATTCGGGACTACTGAGCAGTAAGGTGTCCTGATGGGTAAAGTTTGTCGTTGCATTGGCTGGAAAATCTTGGAGCGTCGTAGTTTGTCCAGCTTCGACTGGTTGTTTGACCTGACAATGGATGAGGACGACAGTGGCATTATCGTGTCCATTTTGGGTATTTGCCATGTTGATCGTGCGCTGACAAGCAGTTTCTAGATCTACTTTTCCCTCAAGGACTGGCAGGATTTCAGTTTGCCAGTATTGATCCACCCGATCGCGATCGCTCACGCCATCAGAACACAGCAAGAAGATACATTCCTCATCAACGATCGTCCGGCGAATATTGGGATGGAGTGCCGTCGAAGAATTCATCCCCAACGCTTGAAATAAAGAACCCGAACTACTCATCCCCAACGCTTCTCGATACAAAACCCCACTGAGTCGCACTTCTCTAGTTGCCAGATCGTCATCGAGGGTCATCTGATGGCAACCAGTCCGGGTAATCCGATAGAGCCGAGAGTCACCGATATGGGCGATGTAGGCCTCATGGCCATAGATTAGGCTCATGACCATTGTCGTCCCCATCCGCTCGCGTTCTTGACGATTTTCGCTGTCATTGCGGAGACTAATTTGGTCGTTGGCAACGCAAGTAGAATTTTCGATTTGAATGGTAATACTATCGGGATAGCGATTTTCGGGCTTGTCGAGGACTTTCTCGATCCGGCGGTGGATGGTCTCGATCGCCAGATTGGATGCTACTTCTCCGCCTTGATGTCCGCCAACCCCATCGCAGACGATCGCCAGACTTAGATCGTAGCCGGTATTTTGATACAGTCCATCGCCACTAGGCGGGTAACAGGCATCTTCATTTTGTTCCCGCGTCGGCCCAGTATGGGTGAGCGTAATATAATTGCAATTGAGAAATTGTTTTTGACCGACAGTTCGCAGGGCTTCATCGAGCAAGGCGATCAGTTGAGTGGCGGTAGTTATGTCTTCTTTAATTAGTCGATCGCAGACTTTCTCTAAGGTTTGAGCGATGCCGATTCGCGCCTGTTTTTGCCACAGTTTCCACAGCTTACCTAGTTCTGCCAATTTCGGCGGAGTGTCCCGATTGGGCATCAATTCGATCGCCCGTAACAATCCGCCCTCCACCCGCAATACTTCGGGATGTAGCAGCGTGCGACTTACGCCCTCGACTGCCATTGAATCCCACAGATTGGCGATTTGCCACAGCCAATTGAGTTGGCGCATCGAGCCAGCAGTTTTCCAGCTTTCGCTCAGTTCTGGCATGACTTTCCCCGCCAGAGCCGCTCCCAAACCCTCGCTGTAAATCGGCACTTTTTCGAGCAGCCAGATCGTACTCGTGCGTCGTCCCGATCGATTGAGTACTACCGAGCCATATACCTGGGGTACATGTGGACGGTGCCCGACTAGCCGTAGATAGGGCGTAATAAATTCTGGGACTTTTTCGACTACTTCTGGCTGCCAGCCTGGTTTCGTATCCAGTAAGACCCGATTGTTGACGACAAGGTAGCGGTTATTTGCCAATGTCTGACCGATTTTGAGGCTGGGGGCATCTTCGCCTATAGTCCAGAGGTAAACTTTGGGAATAGCGATCCGACAGTGAGCGCAAAAGTTGTGACTCACTGGATTGGGAGCCTGACATTCAGGATTTTGGCAGAAGATTTTTGCCGCTATGGGGTTGGTCATGGGTTCGGGTTGCTCCAGTCAGCCGATAGTTTCCGCTATCATGTCAGGTCAGGTGTAGTAATTGAGGTGGCAAAGATCGGATGGTGTTGACGATTAGACCACCAGATATGGCAAGGTAATAGTTGGACTTTTAGAGATTGGGAATCTTTGCCGTCGCAAGGTCGTCAATCCAAATTCTAACCTGCGATCGCTGGCTAATCTCTAGCTCTAGTAAAAATCAATCCGCATATCTTATAAATACCCATGATTGAGCCTTGTCAAACACCTTTGCCCCTGAAAAGTGGAGATTTGTTACGGGTAATTGCTCCGAGTGGCAAGTTGCGCGATCGCTCGGCACTAGATCGGGGGATTAAAATTTGGCGAGATCGTGGTTATCGGATCGAAGTGACAGATGATATCTACCAGAGTTGGGGATATTTAGCTGGGACGGATGCTTTGCGCCGGGAGCAATTGGCGGCGGCTTGGCAAGATCCAGAGTGTCGCGGTATTTTGTACGCACGCGGCGGCTATGGCGGGATGCGGCTCTTGGAAAAGTGGCACTGGCATCCAGCGGTACCTAAATGGTCGATCGGATTTTCAGATATCACGGCATTGTTGTGGAGTCTGGCGCAACAGGGGATTGCTGGTATTCATGGGCCATTATTAACAACTTTAGCAGATGAACCTGACTGGTCGATCGATCGATTGTTTCAGCTTGTCAGCGGTCAACCGGTACCGCCCTTGGTCGGTGATGCCTGGGTGGGCAAGATCGCTCGGGGCCGGCTGTTACCTTGCAATCTGACGGTTGCTACCCATCTGCTCGGTACCCCCTTTCAGCCCGATTTTGCCGGGGCAATTCTGGCGATCGAAGATGTCACCGAAGCTCCCTACCGGATCGATCGCCTCCTGACCCACTGGCGGCTGACTGGCGCACTCTCCCAAGTCGCTGGGGTCGCGATCGGTCGGTTTAGTCAGTGCGATGCCCCAGAGGGGATTTCTAGCTTTACAGTAGAGGAAGTATTGCGCGATCGACTCACCGATCTCCACATTCCGATTGTTGCCAATCTCCCCTTCGGACATGATGGCTGTAATGCCGCCTTACCCGTCGGTGTTGAGGCAATTTTGGATGGTAATACTGGTGAGTTGAAAATAGTCACTCAGTAACGCCAGCATCGATCGCTTCGACACTGGTTAAATATGCTCTTAACCAAAGTGCAGGGGCTTAAATCCCCTGACTAAAAACTTCGCTCTCTTGAAAAGGTGCTTCACTTGCGGCTCACCTTTGGTTATTTTCCCCGTCAAAAAAGGTGAGACAGCGGCTCGCAGCCGGGAGGTTTCCTCCCGGATTATGCGAGACAAGACAAGACAGGGCAAAGCCCAAGAACGCACTTTTCGCTGTCAACTGTCAACTGTCAACTTTTAATTTATCCCTTTAACCCCATTCTTTAAATGACCGGATCGGAACTCAGAGCAATTATTGTAGAAAAATGGGGCTATTCTTATGATGTCCAGATGAAGAAGACTCCCACCAAAATCTATTTACAAGTGATGTGGAAATACCAAGAACAAGCTTCGTTCCCACTATCTGAAGCTGATTACATCGCACATTTAGATAATGTTGGTTCTTATTTAGCAGCGATGGGTAGTGTCGAACAAATTCAAAAGTTTATCGAGAAAACTACCGAAAGACCGCGACTGGGGAAGGCTGTGAGTATTTTGCTCGATCTAGGCGATCGCGCATCAGAATGGCTATTATGATCGCAATGTTCCTGCTAAATTAAATAGCCAAAGCTGCGACTAGGGGAATAGAGATTGGCATCTATCCCCTTAATGTTGACATTCAAATTCAAATATATATCCTAAAACAATCGATCGATCTCAACCGACAGCTCAGGAAAGAGATCGTTGGTAATTACCTCATCATTTAGATAAGTTCTCGGCGCGCGATCGGCATAAAATACCGTCACACTTTTAGCAACTGGATCTACAATCCACACTTGCAAGACATCACCAGTTAAATAATAACCAGCTTTTTGAGTCATCTGTCCGAAAGTTTGACCAGGTGAGATAATTTCAATCGCGAGT
>JBBRVB010000380.1:0-4310 GCA_038247275.1 Chroococcales cyanobacterium | reverse complement strand
TTATTAACTAACAAGCAGTACTGATTAAACGATCGATTGATGGCTGAAACTAAAGGTTAGTAAAGGTAACTATCCCCTATCTTGAAAAGGTGCTCTACTTGGGGAAACCCCTGTTCCCGCACTTTTCGCTATCCCCTATCCCCTATCCCCTAAAACACTAGTAACTTTGTTTTGATGCAAGATGTGAGGTTATTAACTGATATGGAAGTTTACAAAGAGGGTGAGCAGGAAGGTAAGCTGAGTGACGATCGCAAATAGATAAAAGATCGCTTTGGGTTTGAAAATCGATAGCATCAAGGCAATACTCTTGAGATCGAACATCGGCCCAAATACTAGAAATGCTAGCAGCGAACCACTAGTAAATGTCGATGCAAATGACAGTGCGAAAAATGAATCGACAGTCGAACAAATCGAAATCGAGCCAGCGAGGATCATCATCACCACAATCGAAATAATCGGCCCTTCTCCCAGGCTGACAATCAGTTCGCGGGGTGTCAGCGTCTGGATGGCTGCTGCTACCGCACTCCCTAATATTAATACACCACCCAATTCTCGGAGTTCCTGAACGACATTATCGAGGACTAAATTCAGATTAGCTTGGAACGATCGCTTCGGCGGTGCAATCAGATCTTGAGTCATCCGCTGGGGTGCCATCCCCGCACCACCCAAAATAAAGTTACCGCCATCGAGGAGACTATATTCGTTACTGGGCTTTGGTTGGGCGCAGATCTTGCCGATCGCCATCGCTGGTTGTAGAATTGGCTGAAGATCGGTTTGAATACTAAAAATACAGCCAACTACCGTCGCGATCGTCAGTGAAAATACCACCCGTAAGATGACGATTTCTGGTCGATCCTGAAAAGCAATCCAAGTAGACCAAATCACGATCGGATTGACTGTCGGTGCTGCCATCAAAAATCCGATCGCGACTGGCAGCGGTACCCCTTGCATCATCAATCTCCTGGCGACGGGGACATTGCCACACTCACACACGGGAAATAAAAACCCGATACAACTCCCGGCAAATGCACCCAGTACTGGATGTGTGGGTAGGTGCGCGACTAACCACCGCTCATCGATAAAAATCAGCAGTACGCTCGACAATAAGACTCCGAGCAGCAGGAACGGGATAGCTTCTACCAGTAAGCTCAAAAAGAGGGTAAACGCGTTATTAAGCTGTTCCATCTAGATCGGGTGTTATGGGGTATTTGTTGGTTGTTGTTGGTTCTTGACGCTGGAATGTTCCCCATGTTTGAGGATCTCCGCTCACAACTTCGCTGGCTGCTTGATGCAACGCTATTTGTGAGGAAACCGTCCGGCGGCACGTCTGTACCGAAAGCAGGCTGACGGCTTGAAGATCGTCGGCAACTGTCAACTGTTTAACCAAAGCGCAGGGGATTTGAGCAAACACCTTGAGGTGGATTGTAGGCAGGAGATTTAAGCCCCTGCCTACAAACTTCACTGTCAACTGTCAACTGTCAACTGTTTAACCCGCATTCCAGTTCGGTACATATAGCTCCAACAATCCAGGTGGGGGTGAGATTTCAATACGCCGATTGGGAACGTCAACCAGCGGCACGATTTCCGTCACAAAGGGAATCATCGCCTCCACAGTTTTGCCATCTGGCTGCGGCACACCCACTACCAGAATCTCATGTCCCGCGCTAAAAATATCTGCGACTATCCCCACCTCAAACCCCGTCACTCGATCGAAAACTGGCAACCCGATCAAATCCTGACTATGATACTCCCCTGGTGCTAACTTTGGTCGATCGTTAGTTGGCAGTAATAACATTTGTCCGCGCAGATTTTCAGCCTGAGATCGATCGCGAATCCCTGCGAGTTGCACTACATATAAGCCTTTACCAGGGATTTGGTAACCCTTTTCCAATTGAATCTGTCGCGGTTGTAGATCTTGAGTACCCCACAACCAGCGTTCGCCAGCACGCTCGAAACGTTCGGGGAAATCTGAGTTGGGATAGACTTTGACTTCGCCCTTAATCCCTTGTGCGCCGACGATCGAACCAATTTCCATCCAGCCATCGGGCGGTACTAATGGAGCTTGCTTGGGGGCAATCTGGGGGGTAGGTTGAGACTGTGGATTGGTCATGGATCGGTCGGTAAGGAGAGAAGATCGATCTTCATGGTAAACCACAAAGCCTCAAATCTCGATCGAGCTGTAATTTAGATTGTCGATCCGAGCCAGTTTTCAAAGTGTCCATTGTTGCCGCCGATCGCTGGTAATCCATTTTATGATTGCTACATCGACTCAAATATATCAGTTATTTATCAACTAGGTTAGGCATAAAAAATGCAACAAATTGGCACCCAAAAAGATAGTAATGCGTGGATTTTTCAAACTTGGGCATCCTTCGTCCTTTCGGTCGGCATGACCACGACGGGGATTGTTTACTTACCCGTAGATTTGTGGGTTAAAGGTTTTATGGGAATGGGGTTAGGCTTTACAGTGGCTTCAACATTCACCCTGGCGAAAACGCAAAGAGATTTACATGAATCCACCAAATTAACGTCAAGAATTGAAGATGCTAAGGTCGAACAAATCCTCTCTCAGCATGGAGGGCTGAAATAGTTATTCATAGATCGATCGGCAACGCGATCTGTTCGGATTTCGACCAAGTAAAGTAACAGGTTGTACCCCGCTGGCGGTAATTATGTCAGAGGGTGTTTGAAAAGTATAAATTAAGCTCCACAGCCCACTTTTAAAGGGGGCTGTGGAGCTTCAAGATTGTGGGAGACAGATCGAGCGAGCGGCAACGGAGTCTAACTGATAAAATCTTCGGGATGTACAAAGTCTAGATGGGGCTGTGCCAACCTATCATCGTCTGATACTAGAAAATTGCATCGATCGAGTGCGTGCTACAAAATTCCAACGCTGCCGCGACTGATTCGGCTTCTTATCGATGATTAGACGATCGCGATCGGTTGGATCTTGAAGCACACGTCGGTAGTACGCTCGATCGGCAAGAAAATTCGCTTACACTCATTAGTTTGTGGCTGTCGAGCATAAGTGATGACCGGATCGATCGACTCGCGGTGCCAGATCGCTCTTGGGAACGAGATACAATCTTTGTATCAGTTCCGATGACGATTTTAGCGAAAGAAGAAGATTAGGTAGCCGATCGATTAGGATTACTATATCAATCCTCAATGAGCTGCATAGTCCGGCTGTGGGTAGGCATACCTTAACTCTGCTTAGTATAAATGAAGCACTGCCCCTACAGATCGATTGTTTTTGCTCCGAAATCAAATCGGATTACTCTGTAGAGTTGCATTCGATCGTCCAATCGGTGACATCTGCATCATCAAATCAATTATTAATTATTAATTATTAACTATTAATTAGCTTAAATGCGTCAATCTACACTCCATCAACTCAAAGTATTTGAAACTGTTGCCAGATTAACTAGTATTACTCGGGCGGCAGAGGAGTTGTCTTTGACACAGCCAACAGTGTCGATGCAGATCAAGCAACTTACCCAAAATATTGGGATTCCACTATTCGAGCAGATTGGGAAAAAGCTCTATCTCACCCAAGCCGGACAAGAATTATTAATTACCTGTCGCGAAATATTTAACGAATTGTCTCGGTTTGAGATGAAGATTACTGATTTTCAAGGCTTAAAGCAGGGCAAGCTCAAGTTAGCGACAATTACCACTACTAAATACTTTATGCCTCGGGCGATCGCGCCATTTTGTAAAATGTATCCAGGTGTAGATGTCGCTTTAGAAATCACCAATCACGAACGCTTATTGGAGCGGTTGAGTGAAAATTTAGACGATCTTTATATTATTAGCAAGATTCCCGATCGATTGGATGTGGTTTTGCACCCATTTTTAGAGAATCCCCTGGTGGTAATTGCCCCGAAAACTCATCCTCTCGCCCAAGAAAAAAACATCCCGATTTCTAAATTACAAAATGAACCCTTTATCATGCGCGAACGCGGTTCGGGTACTCGTGATGCTGTCGAGCAGCTCCTCACCAAGCATGGGGTAACGGTGAAGGTACGATTGGAATTGGGCGGAAATGAAGCAATCAAACAAGCGATTGGTGTGGGTTTGGGGATCTCGGTCTTATCTCAACATACTTTCACATCGGAAGCGGCATTATCTGGGTTGACGATTTTGGATGTCCAACATTTCCCGATCGAGCGTCATTGGTATATCATCTATCCAGACAACAAGCAACTATCGGTTGTTGCTAGTACCTTCTTTGATTTTCTTCAGCAGGAGTCACAATCGATCGCCGATCGAATGCGATCGGTAATTAGTTGACAGTTGACAGCGAAAAG
>JBBRVB010000379.1:0-4311 GCA_038247275.1 Chroococcales cyanobacterium | reverse complement strand
TGGGTAATGCTAGTGTGAGTTAATCGATCGTCGAATTTCGTGACATCGCAATGAAGATCGATCTTTATTGCGGTAAGGTTTTTCGATCGAGATGAAGCTGTTTTAAGCTCAACAAGTAGGGTAATCGACGGCACCAGCTCTATTAGCTGCGATCGAATTTGGTAATGGTATTTATTTATTGAGAGAACTTCAACCAAGTCAGGATAAAATTACCTTCAATGGTAAAATAAGTTGGTCTTAACTGGAGCAGCTTGTAGCCGCGATGGGTGCAGTAACCGCTCACACGCATTTTCATGGTGGTGGTAAATTCGGGGCAGCAGTAGCTCAAGATCTCATCAGTTTTGGACGTAATTTGGAGTGGCAGCACGCAGTATTCCTCTATCTCGATCGCTATGCTCGGCAAGTACAGCTAAATTACCAAGATTTTTGTCAGGCTACTCAAGATTTATATTAATTTAATTTAACGTGAAACATTTTAGATTATTGATTGGGATTGGCTCGATTGTCTTGACTGCTTGTACCCGCAATATACCCACTAGTTCGACACTAGAAATCGATCTTCCACCGATTAGTACAGCCCCGACAGCCCCAGCAGTAGCCGCGACTAGCACCAAACCAATCGTTTCGCCTCCAGCTTCAATTCCTCACGTTAATCCATTACAAATTCCAATCGACATCGTACCACCGCTCCCTGCACAGATAGGTGACTATCAAGTAATTGATGAGTTCAAGCGACCTCAATTTATGGCACAGAGCCGTGACATTTTGAGAGCGGCTAGTCTACCCAATACCAAAGTCAAGTTCAATGCCACGGATTTACTAACAGTTCTGAAAAGTACGCGTAAATATTTTAGCAATCGATGGGACAGCGATCCAGATCTGCAACGCGAGGGGATTTTGGGTACTCAAGGCGTTAAAGTTAGCGACATTCTCAAAACACTAGATTTTATGGTGTTAACAATCCAGCAGGATCTCAAAGCTAAACGACCGATCCGGTTGCAAGATCCCAAGTTTTTGAATACTCACTTTCGATCGATCCAGTGGACAGCTTTTAATCCAACAGCCATAGATGAAAAACGAGTACGGATGACTAAATATGCCGTATTTACTCACTCCGGCTCCCGCACTCCTACCAAAGAGTTTAATGCTGGACTATATGCACTCAAGCCCGATACGGATGCTGATGCAATTCGGCTTAAATATACCAAACAAGATGTCCTGAATAATATTTATGAACCGCAAGGGATCGAATTTGGTAAAGTCGAACCGCTAGCTTATCTCGATCGCGAGGGACTAGAATCAGCCTTGATGCAAGGGACAATCTTAATCAAATTTACCGACGGGACATCGGAATTTTTCAATGTCGATCGGAATAATAATATTCCTTATATTAAAGATTTAGCTCCAACCGAACAAAAACGCTATTGGTACTTTAAACCAGTAACTACCATTAAAGGATTCGGACAAACGATCGAGACTAAAATTTCGCTCAAACCAGGAGTGACTTTTGCAGGGGATGTATTAAATATCGGTTTGGGTCGGATTGTCGTCACGGAGAATACGATCGATGGTAAACCACAGTTAAGAATGGGGATTATTGCCGACACGGGTGGAGCTTTTTTACCCAATTTACATCAATTAGATTATTTGGCAGGAATATTTGACAGTAAGGATGATTTTACGGCATACATTCGCAAGTTACCTGAATATACTAAGGCATATATTCTCATCAAACGTTGAATCGGATCGATAAATCGGCTAATCGGTAGATGATAAACATGACTAGATCCATCATAATAAAGTCACCATCTTGCAGTTGTTAGCTAGGATTTATGCTCCGATCGGTTCCGGTAAAACTTATCTTGCCTTGGTCTAGTTTAATATGTGTACTATCGATCGCGATCGGTGGCTGTACATCCGAGCCGCAAGCTTCTTCGGCTTTAAATGCGATACCTTCAGCAGAGTCTTCAGCTAAATCGTCCCAGTCTCTAGCATTTACCCAGACTAATGCCAATGCTTTTAAAGTCGAAACTGTTACTGAGGGATTGGAAGTCCCCTGGGGGATGGAGTTTTTACCAGATCGATCCGAGGGAGAAGCTACGCCCACGATTTTAGTGACCGAACGCCCCGGTCGATTGCGGATTATTCGCGGCGGTAAACTCGATCCCAAACCCATTGCTGGATTACCAACCATTGCCGTCAGTGGCGAAGGTGGACTGATGGATCTGGCACTACACCCCAAGTTTAGCCAAAATCGCTGGCTGTATCTGGCATATACAGTCGAAGGAAACGGTGGTCTTCTCCAAACTCGCGTTTCTCGATTTCGGCTCACAGACGCAGGATTGACTGAAAAACTCGATGTCTTCCCAGGGGTGCCAGGGACGGCAGCAGGCAATCATTTCGGGTCGCGGTTGGTCTTCGGGCAAGATGGCAAACTCTACATCACATTGGGCGAACGCGGCGAACCCAAACGCGCCCAAGACCTCAAGAATCTCAATGGGAAAACCCTGCGCCTCAATGACGATGGTACGGTGCCCAAAGATAATCCCTATGTCGGGCGCAGCGACGCTCGTCCCGAAATCTTCTCATTTGGGCACCGCAACGCACAGGGCATCGCCATTCAGCCCAAAACTGGTGCGATCTTTCAAACCGAACATGGCCCGTCGGGCTATGATGGTCGCCAAGGTGGTGATGAAGTCAATGTCGTGGAAGCGGGAAAAAACTACGGTTGGCCGAATATTAGTTATCAGCAAACAGCTCCGGGACAATTACCGCCACTACTACTCTATCAAGAGGCGATCGCACCTGCTGGCGCAACCTTCTATACTGGCAAAAGTTTTCCTCAATGGCAGGGCAATTTCTTTTTTGCCAATTTGCGGGGTCGCTCCTTAATTCGCGTCGCGCTCGATGGCATCAAAGTTCTGGGACAAGAACAGTTATTGCAGCGACAATATGGACGGTTGCGGGATGTCAAACAAGGGCCAGATGGGTTCTTGTATATTACGACTTCGGATAATGACGGCTATGGTGATGGTCGAGCTGGCGGCGACCGCATTATCCGGTTAGTCCCTAATTCATAATACATGTCAACGGTATGGTCATGTACCATCCGCCGCCTAACCTTAGAGATATGGGAGTTTTCTTGCAGTCTGCTCGACTGTGAATTCGATGAGGCTTTCCGCGTCGTTGTCTAGCCCTTCAGCCCCCTAAATCCTCCAGATTGGAGGGTTTAGGGGGCAACCAGACGCTAAAACCGGAGTGCGTCAGTTTGACAGAAGTGGCGCGATCGAGAGAGAGCTATCCTACCGATTCGCTCAGTTATCAGACTCCCCGAAGCAAGGACTACAAACCAGGTGGTAGAAGTACTCGATCGATGGCATGAATCACGCCATTCTTCGCATCGACATCAGCTTTGACAACATTGGCATTGTTGACTGTGACACTACCCTGCCGCACCTGGACTGCGACGGGGCTACCTTCCACGGTTGCCACTCGCCCAGAGCGCAAATTTTTCGCCATCAGATCGCCCGAAACGACGTGGTAAGTCAATACCTTACGGAGCGCATCGCGATTTTCTGGCTTCAGGAGATTCTCCAAGGTTCCCTTTGGTAACGCTGCAAATGCTTCATTGGTCGGAGCAAACACCGTGAATGGCCCCGTGCCAGAGAGCGTTTCGGCGAGTCCCGCTGCTTGCACTGCTGTCACTAGAGTTGAAAAAGAAGAATTGCTCGCTGCAATCTCAACGATCGTCCCAGTTCCAGCGGGTCGCGTGGCGACGGGAGCGATCGCCGTTTTCTTGCCCGTTTTAGAACAAGCATCTGCCTCCGCTGCGGTGCCGACCATCACAGAGAGCAAAACCATCACGCCGATCGCGCGCACCGATTTGGACAAAGAAGTCAGTTTCATGGCAGTAAAAATCTCTAAAAGGGTAGGTGAGTTGAGAGAGTGTGGTAAGACAGATTTGTCTTGATTTGAACTAGCTCATTCGAGTTAAAACCAAGCTTAAATTCAGTTCTTGACGAGCATCCGAAGCGAGAGTGCGATCGGATGAATGATTTTTTCGAGTCAGCACCAAGCTTAGAATTGCTGTCTCAATCGGTATCCGAGTTGACAGAGCGATCGAATTGAAGTTTTTTAGCGATCCGAGCGATTGAGAAAGAGCTAATTTGTATTGGCTCTCTCATTAGACTCCCCGAAGCAAGGGCTATGAACCAGGTGGTAGCAGCACACGATCGATGACATGAATCACGCCATTTTTCGCATCAATATCGGCTTTTGCGACATTGGCATCATTAACTTTGACACCCGTGC
>JBBRVB010000378.1:0-4312 GCA_038247275.1 Chroococcales cyanobacterium | reverse complement strand
GCAACCATCAACTCCTGATGACTGTGCCAAAGAATTGCCGCTCAGTAGTAACGGCAGTTTGTTCGACCTTGAAGATCTATTTGCATCGCCAACTTTCCATCCAGAACATGTTGAATTTGATTTTCCAACTGAAGATCTACTAGTCACTCCAGGGATCGAAGATCGATCGAGTTTTAGTGATGACTTAGTAGATATTTTTGATATGTCGATCGCCACTGAGGTAATTACCAGCGATGACAGATCGCGCCGAGACTATGACTTGGTAGATATTTTTGATGTGTCGATCGCCACTGAGGTAATTACCAGCGATGACAGATCGCGCCGAGAATATGACTTGGTAGATATTTTCGATCTGCCGTGCCAACACGATCTAGAGCCACAGATCGGCATATTTTTACAAGATGCAGATGCGCTGAATTTTGACTTAGTAGACATTTTTGATGCCTCAACCGGAGCGGATTTGCTTTTGAAAGTCGCAGCTGTAGACTGGCAAAATCTGGCGGAAATGGTTGCCGATCTGACCCAGAATTTTGATAAGTTTGCCCCAGTCACGATCTCGACATTCGCGCTTCCACCAACTGCAACTAAGCCCGTGCGGGTGAAGAAAAAACCGCGCAAAGCTACAGTTACACCAGTGCCGCGATTATCAGTCCGGGTAGGACTCGACAGGTTGGATCGGATGAACAATTTAATGGGCGAACTAGCCATCGAGCGACATGGATTGGCACTCTCGATCGAGCAATTTGAGGATAAATTAGAGCAACTCAGAGCCAAATGTGAGAATTTTCAGACAATTGGCGACAGGCTCCGGCAAATTGCCGACACTTTAGTGATTTCTAACCTACCACCAGTATTACCTAGCGATCCACCACTGCCAGACCCCCATCTGGGTCAAGAATTCGATGTATTGGAACTCGATCGTTACAGTGAAGTTCACACCATCGCTCAGGCAACCATCGAGCAACTGGCCCAAATTGAGGAACAGATCGAGGATCTATCCCTATTTGCGACCCAATCCCACCTTCAGATCGATCGGCAAAAACAACTCTTGTCCTATCTACGGGACGATCTGATGTGGTCGCGGATGTTGCCCTTGGGTGAAATTCTCAATCGGTTCCCGCGCACCCTCCACGATCTGTCGATCGAATTTGACAAACCAGTCAATCTGACCATTACTGGAGCTGGTGTATTAGTCGATCGGGTGGCGATCGAGAAGCTCCTCGATCCCCTCCTCCATTTACTCCGTAACGCTTTCGACCACGGGATCGACAGCCGGGAAGCCCGGATTGCTGCTGGTAAATCCGCATGTGGCTCGATCGAGATTACCGCCTATCATCAGGGCAGTCAAACCACGATCGAGATTGCCGATGATGGCCGGGGCATCGATCTGGCGGCGATTAAAGCCAAGGCGATCTCGCTCCAACTACTGAGTGCCGCAGAGGCAGTCGATGCGACTAGATCGCAACTGCTGGATTTGTTATTTACCCCAGGCTTCTCCACTGCCGAGAAAATCACCAAATTATCCGGGCGAGGGATGGGGTTGGATATCGTCAAGGAGCAAATTCAATCGATCGACGGGACAATCTCGATCGACTCACAATTAGGACGCGGTACTACTTTCACACTCCACATCCCGCTGACGTTGACGATCGCGCAATTAATGATTTGTCAAGTTGGGAATGCTGTTTATGCTTTCCCGGCTGATAGCATCCAAAAAATTGTCGTGCCGACTCCCGCCCAAATAGCTGTGACAGATTGCCAGCAGATGTTCCACTGGCGCGATCTGAGTATTCCCATCTATAACCTCGCCGATCTGCTTACCTACTCGATTCCCGTCCCCGAGCGGATGATTTCCCAGACGCTCAAAAGTAGTGCTCATAACCCGATCGATTGGTTAGCACCACTATTTTTGATCCGGCGCGGAGATCGCCTCGTCGCCCTCCAGATCGATCGGATGATTGCGGAGCAAGAGCTGACGATTAAACCCTTCGGGACATCAATTACGCCACCTAGTTATAGCTATGGTTGTACGATTTTGGGGGATGGGACAATTATCCCGGTTCTCGATCCTCATACCCTGATTCGAGTATTAGTCGAACAGCCCCAACAACCACAGCAGCCTTTATCCGTCGCCCAGATTGACTCGATCCAATCGATCCTGGTTGTCGATGACTCGATTACTACCCGTCAGAGCCTGTGTCTGTCTCTCGAAAAATTTGGTTATCGTGCCATCCCCGCTACAGATGGCCAAGACGCGCTGCAAATCCTTCGTCAGAAAGCCAGTGAAATTAGATTGGTCATTTGTGATGTCGAGATGCCCAATATGAATGGATTTGAATTCCTCAATGTCTATCGCCAAGATCCACAGCTCACGCATATTCCCGTAGTCATGCTCACCTCGCGGAGCAATCACAAGCACCGCCAATTTGCCGCACATTTGGGCGCAGTTGACTACTTTATCAAGCCTTATATCGAGCAAGATTTGATCGCGTCAATCGAAAAATTAATCGATTTTCACTAGTCGATCGATCGTCCCCATCACTGATGAATAGATAATATGTTGAGAGTCCCGACCAACTTATGGCCCGCGCAAAAACAGCAAGTTGTACCCACGATCGAACTAGTAATGTTTGAGGTTGCCCAGCTTAGTTTTGGTATTCCGATGACCAAAATTAATCGCGTGATTAGTAATGCATTTATCGGTGAAGATTTTAGCCTCACCCAAGATATCAACATCCTCGATCTTCATCACCACCTATTAGGCATAGAGAGTTCCAATCCCAATGCGATCGCGATTTTTACTGGCAAAGATCTCCAACTATATGGCATCCCGATCGAGACAGCTCCTACACTCATCTCGATCCCACTCGATCGGATTCGGACATTACCAAATGATGTCCGACAATCCAATCCCCTCGGTATCGCTAGTCATCTGGCGATGATTTCTACTGAGAATACTGAATTGACTATATTTATTTTGTCATAAAAATTGAGGGCAAGGTTAACAGTTGATAGTTGGCAGTTGACAGTTGACAGCGAAGTTTTTAGGCTGGATCTTAAATCCCCAGCCTAGAGACAATCCACCTAAAGCTGGGAGCTTCAAACCTCTGCACTTCAGCAACTATAAATCACCCTTACCCTCAATTTTAAAGCTCCCGATCGCATCAAATTTTACTAAGGGAGTTGCGCTAGAATAACAGACCAACGATGTGCGGGTTGAGCGAAGTCAAAACCCGTTGATGCTGGTAGATTATTCATTTGCGTGTCCCTAAGTTTATTCCCCAGTTACCGATAAGCCCTCTACCCAAATACGTGGACAAACACCACCATTTGTCAGCTCTTCTTTTGGCTCGACATACACGATCGAATTCATCAACTCACGGAAGTCTCCAGCCACTGTTGCTGCCTCAATACTGGTCTTTACGCCCTGATTAACTACCCAACCATCGAAAGGTAAGGAAAAAGAACCTTGTAACGACTGTACGCCCGCATGGAGGGCGGAGAGGTCATCAATGAGGATGACATTTTCTGCTGTATCAAGGTTGTATTTATCATCAATTTGCCCACCAC
This sequence comes from Chroococcales cyanobacterium, assembly GCA_038247275.1. Taxonomy (GTDB): domain Bacteria; phylum Cyanobacteriota; class Cyanobacteriia; order Cyanobacteriales; family Chamaesiphonaceae; genus Chamaesiphon. The sequence goes on along the minus strand of JBBRVB010000378.1, from coordinate 742 downwards.
CAGACACATGATAAAAGTGGGGCGAAACGGTGATTTTCGATCCCATATTTGCATGTCCAGTCGGCGTTGTGTTCATCCGCTTGGCAGTTCCCGCACTGTGGATAAATGCTGACAGCACACCTTTGTCGATCAGGTTAAGGCGACGCGTTGGTGTTCCTTCACCATCGAATGTTTCGATGCCAATATTACTTGGATGCAATGGATCGTCAGCAACAGACAACAATGGTGAAGCAATCTGAGTACCCAAAGATTCAGGTGTCGATAGGCTTTGATTGTCCAAAATATTTTGGGCATTAAATAGATTTGAGAAGGCACCAAGTAAGCTCAAAAAAGCATCTGGCGAAAAGACGATCGTATATTTTCCAGAAGGTACTTTCTGATAATCGAGATGACTGATAGTTTTTTCGGCAGCTTCATCGATACATTTTTGGACATCTAATTTCGCAAAACTATGGCTGAGTTCAAAAGCCCCGGCACTGCGAGGCTTTTTCCCTTCCTGTTCGGTTTTAGTGTATAGATACAGGGAAGTATAAGAGTGCGAATCACTCCGCACCGCGCCATCGCTATTGAGATAAAACTGGCTCATCGATCGTTGCGATAAACCATTGTAAGGCACACTTTCGATCGCTTCATGAGTTGCTAGTAATTTCCGTTCTGCATCGATTAAGCTCTCAATTAATTGCGGCACAGTTGCAGCTTCGCCGATTTCAATTTTTACTTCGGCAATTGGGGCACTAGCTTC
>JBBRVB010000377.1:0-4331 GCA_038247275.1 Chroococcales cyanobacterium | reverse complement strand
AGCATTAAAAGATTGAGAACCACCACTGACTTGCATCACGGCTAATATTCGCCCTTGAGTAGGTCTGACCGCACCAATACTCAACGGAATCCAATCAATTTGATTTTTGAGAATCCCGGTAATCTGACCGTGTATTTCTGGGCTAGACCAAACTTGACCCTCAGACCACAGGCTTAACTGGCGTAATTCTTGGACTTTGGGATGAGTATCTGGCACACTACCATAAATCGGCAATTCACGCGGGTCAAAAAATTTCACCTCAGCTCCAAATTCCTGGATAATCCGCGCAGCTTCTTCAGCAACCAACCGGCTGTAAGAACGTTCTCGCAATGAGCCATATAAAAACAAGATTTTGGGTGGATGAGTTGATTTAGTCATGATGTCGATCTTAGTGAGAACTGTAAGGGTAATTTATGAATTACCCCTACAGTTGGATAGTAAAGATGATTACAAAGTTTGGGACGGGATCTCTTACACTGATTCAACCAATTTAGTTACCCGTTCGCGCACTTCCTCGCGCACTCTAGGAAAGATTTCGGGTTGTTCGGCGGGGTCGTCGAGTTGCCAATCTTCAAACACTGCCCGCGTTACCCACTCTGGCGGTAAATTTACGCCACAACCGCATAGTGAAATTACTACATCAAAATCTTCTGCTTTAAAATCACTTAACGCTTTGGATGTTTGATTGGTAATATCGATCCCAGCATCGCTCATAGTTGCGATCGCTTCTGGACGTACCGTACTCGCTTCCAATCCCGAACTAGTTACTTCAATTTTGCCAGCCCCTAAATGTCTAGCAAAGCCCTCAGCCATCTGAGATCGAGCCGAATTCTTTTTGCAAACAAACATCACTCGTTTCATGATTTTCTCCTAGATTTCAATAATTATCGAGATCGAATTCCCCTTCTACCAATCTCCCTAAAATCTAAAGCCTCAAACCTCAAACCTAGTTTAGTTTTTGAGGTCAGAAAAATTGTTTGAGAGATGGCGATAGACGATGACTGCCAATTGCGCTCCGACAATTGGGGCGACCCAATATAGCCAGTGATGCTGCCAGTTCCAGCCCACTAAGGCGGGGGCTAGCGATCGGACTGGATTCATACTTGCTCCGGTAATTGGCCCCATACAAGCCGCTTCTAGAGCTACTGTCAGCCCGATCGCGATTCCGGCAAATCCGATCGGGGCACGACGGTCTAGTCCAGAGCCAAAAATCACCAACATCAAGATAAATGTCAGGACTGTCTCTAGAATTAGAGATTGAATCCAGTTGCCATCGCGAGGTATTGTCGCGCCCAGGTTGCCGACTACGCCTAATGAAAGCCGTAATAGTCCTGAAGCCGCGATCGCGCCTAGTGCCTGTGCCAGGATATAAGGAATTACCAAGCTACGCCGGAAAAAGCCACTGCTCCAAAATGCCAGCGTTACTGCTGGATTGAAGTGTGCGCCACTGATATGACCGAGGCTATAAATTAACGCTGTTATTACTGCCCCAAATACGATGCTAATGCCCAAATGGGTAACGGCACCATTGCTAATGCGATCGACCATCACCGCACCTGTGCCAGCAAAAATCAGCACGAAGGTACCGATAAATTCTGCTAACAATTCGCGGGAATGTTTCATAGATATATCGATATCAGTCGATATTGATGAACATCAATATCTTATCAACCTACATCGATTTGTGTCAATATAGAATTTATGACACCTTTACAGCTTTCTACTTCTTGCTGTCCGCCATTACTAGCGGGCAATCTAACCGCTGCCGACGCTGCGGGGGTAGCGGGATTATTTCGAGTATTGGGTGAACCAGCGCGATTATTGTTATTGAGTTCGATCGCGGCGCAGCCCGGTGGAGAGGTCTGTGCTTGCGAGTTGGTCGAGTCGTTAGGACTATCGCAGCCAACGGTGAGCCACCATCTCAAGGTGATGTATGAGGCGGGTTTGTTAACGAAGGAGCGCAGGGGTACGTGGATCTATTATCGGATCGTTCGAGAACAGTTAGCTTTTCTACGCAAAGTATTGGGTTGAGCTTGTCAGGATCGGAGCGGTAAAAATAATCTGGCGAGGCTGTTTCACCATTGATTGAGATCTATTAACTTAACACTGAGCGATATACAAACCATCGCTTTTGACAGTAAAATGCAAGCGATCGAGTATGATAGTATTTTCTAAGTATGTGAAGGCGATTATTAATTATAAAATCAAACAAATCCCAGGAAAATTTGACCTGAGAATGAATTAGGGTATAAAATTTTCAGTATACGAGCGCGTACATCGGGTGGCAGAACTAAGAGATAACTTTAGTGAATTGCGAGTTTTACCTGCTTTTACCAATTTAGAAGCTGAGATTGAAGATGTTATCGATCGACAAGGATGGAGATAATTCTTGCAATTAGAAAGCATTAACAAACTCGATCGATAACAGAGTAATTAAACATTAAATTGCTGCCATACTCCGCTACCGCTCTCGATCGAGAATAACCTATAAATTAGGCGACTTCTGATGCCATTGAGTAGATTGCTCGTAGACGTGGGCGACTTGGAGCAAGAGATCCTCCCGTAGAACATTGCTGAGTAGTTGTAACCCGATCGGCAGTCCTTTATCGTCAAAGCCACAGGGGATGCTGATGCCAGGTAATCCAGCGAGATTGACGGGAATCGTCATCAAGTCGGAGAGATACATGCTTAATGGATCGGCAGTTTTTTCGCCAGCTTTAAATGCTGTAGTGGGTGCGGTGGGGGTAATCAGGATATCGACTTTGCTAAAAGCCGCTTCAAAGTCTTCTTTGATTAGCGTCCGCACTTTTTGGGCTTTGAGATAATAGGCATCGTAATAACCCGCCGAGAGTGCATAGGTACCGAGCATAATTCGGCGTTTGACTTCCGCCCCAAATCCAGCGGCTCTAGTCTGAGTGTACATCGACATCAAATTGTCAGCATCAGCTCTAAATCCATATTTAACGCCATCATAGCGGGCTAAATTTGCCGACGCTTCTGATGGTGCGATCACGTAATAGGTAGGTAATCCATAGCGGAACCGGGGGCAGGAAATCTCCTGAACTTCGGCACCCAGAGAGCGGAAATGCTCGATCGCGTGGCGGACGGATTCAGCAACTTGCGGATCTAAACCTTCGCCAAAAGTTTCGGTAATTACGCCGATTTTCAAACCCTTGGGTAAGTCTGGGGTGAGTAATTGGGAGTACTTGGGAATCTCAATTTTGAGGCTGGTAGAGTCTTTAGGGTCGTAACCGGCGATCGCTTCGAGCAAGATGGCGGCATCTTCCACCGTCCGGGCAAATGGCCCAATTTGATCCAAGGATGAGGCATAAGCAACCAGTCCAAATCTCGATACCAAGCCATAGGTCGGTTTTAGCCCCACTACGCCACAAAAAGCCGCAGGTTGACGAATTGAACCACCAGTGTCAGAACCAAGCGATACAACGCATTCTGACCCCGATACAGCCGCAGCAGAACCACCTGAAGATCCACCTGGTACTCGCTCTAGATCCCAAGGATTGGCAGTGACTTGGTAGGCAGAATTTTCGGTTGAACTGCCCATCGCAAATTCATCGAGGTTGGTTTTGCCCAGCGATACCGCGCCCAAATCTTTGAGCTTTTGGGTAACGGTAGATTCATAAGGCGGCACGAATCCAGCGAGGATCTTGGAACCACAGGTAGTCTCAATCCCCTGGGTACACAGATTATCTTTGAGCGCGATCGGAATTCCAGCCAAGAGCGGGATATCTTCGCCAGCAGCAATTTTGGCATCTACTAATCTTGCCTGCTCTAGAGCTTGGGTTGGTGTAGTCCGCAAGAAACTCCGCAATTTGGGTTCGAGTTTCTCGACGCGATCGATCGCTTCTGTGGCGATTTCTACTGCCGATCGTTGTTTGGTGACAAGCTGATGATGCAATTGACGAATAGATGCCATGAGATAGAGGGTAGGGGGTAGGGGGTAGCGATGAGATAATTTAAGATAACGCAAGCGTTATCAACGCTAACATTTAAAGCCTAACATCTAAAGTCTGAAGCTCAAAAGCCACTGGATTGCAACTACTTTTAAGATTTTATTCAATCCCTACCCTCTACCCCCTACCCTCTACCCTCTAGATACTAGATTAAACACTGAAATTTCGGGACGACAGTTAAATCGGGCATAAATTTTAATCATCCCAATACCGCGACTAGTGTATTGAACCATATTACCAACTTGATAGCGTCCGATCGGATAGTTACGAGCCAATTCAGGGAGATAGCCGGGATAAAAGGGAATCCGAATTTGTCCGCCGTGGGAGTGTCCCGATAGTTGGAGTCCAAATCGCCCAGTT
>JBBRVB010000376.1:0-4336 GCA_038247275.1 Chroococcales cyanobacterium | reverse complement strand
TTCAGGATCGGGTAAATCAAAGCTCAGATCGGCATTGGTTTCCAAAGCCTCTACAAGTTCGAGATCCGTAACAGAGCCAACTGAACCAACCATCGATCGTCCTCAAGGTAAATTGAAACAAGCACCAAATAATTCTGACTCCGATCTACAAGAGTCGAAAAATTATCATACCATTACGATCGCGGTCGATCGATCTTCATCTTCTCAACCACTTAAATCAGCACCTTCTGAGGGACAATGAGCTGCGCCCCATCGATCGATTGGATCTCACCGATACCCAAGCAATCACCCGCACTCATGACTTTGACATAACCACTCAACTCTGAGGCTGTGGGAGTTAATTCGATGCTTGAAAGTAACAACTGTTTGCCCTGACTCCAAAACTTGACTAGCTCGGCATCCATGAGTGTAGCTGAGGGCAGATCCGCTAATCCTCGATCGGGTGTAATCGGTCTAAATGTCCCTGCTTGTTGCTGTTGCGCTAGTTCCTCTAAAGTGATGCTATCTGCCAATTGTAGACCACAACTGGCATTTCGCTCTAAAAACGCCAGAACGCCTCTAGTACCCAGTTTAACGCCCAAATCGCGGGCGATCGAGCGAATATATGTACCCCCACCACAAGCGATCTGCACTTCAACTTCGGGGAAGTCTCCATGTGTCCAATTCAGGACATCGATTCGATCGATCGTGACTTGACGGGTGGGTACTTCCACTACTTCCCCTGCGCGTGCGAGCTTATACAATCTTTGTCCACCGATCTGAATCGCGCTATACATCGGCGGTGTCTGGACGATTTCACCGATGAATTCAGTTAGAGCTTGGCGGATCTGTTCGATGGTTAGATCGGTAGCTGGTTTGGAGTAAATAATTTCGCCTTCGAGATCGTCGGTGGTGGTTTGCACACCCAGCCGAATGATGGCTCGATAGGCTTTGCCTGTTGGTAGATATTGTAATAGGCGCGTGGCTTTACCGATCGCGATCGGCAGTACTCCGACTGCGGCTGGATCTAGGGTACCACCATGTCCGACTTTTTTTGTTTGCAAAATCCGGCGCACTTTGGCAACACAGTCGTGAGATGTCCAGTCTGGCAATTTCTTGAGGTTAATAAATCCATCCACAGGCTTTAGGTTTGAGACTTTAGGTGTTGGCTCACCTCGATCGATTTGCTCAAATGGCTCGGATCGAAGTAGTGGGTTATGATTAAGCATAACTTGTCGGCACCGCCGCAGCTTAATTGGATCGTACTCCGTACCAGGCTTGTAAATATTTAGCTATCACCGATGATTACTGGCAAATCTAAATCAGATCGATATTTATCAGCACGTTTTGCGAGATTAATCGATCGAGATGAAGTGGCGGCTGGCATCTTTTTAGCACCAGCATTAGTTTTATTAGGTCTATTTTTGGTGTTTCCCATTGTCTACCTGGGCTATCTCAGCTTTACAGGAGGTAGTTTCACCAGAGCCGGGGTACATTGGATTGGTTTAAAGAACTATTTACGATTACTACTGAGTCCAGATTTTTGGCAAGTTATTTTCAATACTGTTTATTTCACAGTTGGGACAGTGATTCCGAGTACGATAATTCCACTCGGTTTGGCGACATTACTCAATCGCAATTTAGCATTCACCGGGATCTTACGAACAATCTATTTTATTCCCTCGATCGTTTCATTAGTTGCGGCTGGATTGGGCTTTCGCTGGATTTTTCAGACTGATGGCGCGATGAATAGTCTCCTGGCTAATTTTGGGATCGACAAAGTTGCGTGGCTGAGTGATTCGCTCTGGGCAATGCCTGTGGTCATTCTTGTGAGCATCTGGAAACAAATTGGCTTTAATTTGGTGGTATTCTTAGCGGGATTACAAGCTATCCCCACCGCGCGCTATGAGGCTGCCGAACTAGATGGGGCAAATGGTTGGCAACAGTTTTTGTATATTACGTTGCCGGGGATTCAATCTACACTAATTTTCACAGCGATTACCACCACAATTTTCACGCTCAAAAGTTTTGAGCAAGTATATATTATTACTGGTGGTGGTCCACTTAATTCTACTAATTTATTGGTGTATTATATCTACGATCGAGCTTTTGCTCAGTTTGATTTTGGCTACGCGGCGGCGGCGGCGATGGTATTATTACTATTTACATCCGGCTTAGTTTATTTACAGCTCCAGACTTCAACTCCAGAATCATAATTTTATTTAGGCTTAAATTGCTTTTGGCGTATATTTTCGCCGTTGACGGACGGCAAAAAATAAGACGATAAATGTACAGATACCGGCTAAGTAGAGCGGATACCCATAGGTGAGCGGATGTCGTTGGTCTACCATCAATCCCGCGATGATGGGACCAATACCATTGGCAGCACTTAAGTAGGATGCGTTTAAACCAGACATTCTGCCTTGTTCTTCTGGACTAGTATTGAGTGAAATCAATGTACTAATCATCGGCTGAACTAAGGAGTTAAATAATGAGAAAATTATCCCGATCGTCAGAAAAAAGTGAATATCAGGAATTACTGGCATCAAGATAAATGACAGGCTTCTAAAAAATAAGCCTAAAAATAAGATTTTGACTAAGCTTAAATATTTGGTGAGGATCTTCACCCCTTGGATCTGGACGATCACACCGACAACGCCGATTGCTAGAAATAATAATGTTAATGATTTATTATCCTGATGTAAAACATTTAAATAATAAGGCTGAAAGGCGAATGTAAATAAAGTAAAGGTAGTACCAACACATAGATTGATAATAAATAGAATTCCTAGTCGTGGAAAGGTTAAGCCTTTAATCAAATCTCGCAGCCCTAAATCGAAAAGATTGGTACTACTATCGGCTCGTTGTGGGAGCGTTTCTGGCAGAAAAAATATAGTCAAAATTAAAGCGATCGTGGCAAATACTGATGATACCAAGAATGCCGTACCCAATGACCTTTGTTGAGCGACTAAGCTTAAAACTGGCCCCAATACAAAACCCAAACCGAGTGATGCTCCGAAGATGCCAAAGCCTTTAGCGCGGTTTGCAGGTGTCGTTACATCAGAGATAACTGCTTGAGCAACTGAGATATTGCCACCAGTAACACCATCTAGAAATCTTGCAAAAAATAGGACTCCGGCATTGGGTGCTACACCTGCTAATAAATTACCAACTACTGTCCCCGCTAAACTAATAATTAGTAATGGTCTTCTTCCGAATCTGTCAGATAATTTACCAATAATTGGCGTGGCAAAAAATTGGGCGATCGAGAAAATTGCAAATAGAAAACTAGTTTCGATATCACTTAAATTAAACTCCCGTCCATACTGATAAATTGTCGGGATGAGAATCGTAAAGCTTAGTGAGTTGATGACATTAATGAGTGCAATAATCCAGAAGCTACGATTCATGAGATTTAGAGTAGGGAATTGAAAAAAAAGAGTCGATCGAGTCCAAATCTTTAGCGATAAAACATACCTACCTCAGTGGAAACACTGATCGGGTGCCAGAATCTACTTTGATAGATCCGAGCATCTTCGGATTAATATCCGTACCAGTTTCGATTAGACTTAATTTGGAGTTGGAGCATAGCTCGATCTAAGCTTGAACTTGTCGGTACTTGTAGATTTGAATGTGTCCTAGTTCACCAAAAGTTGGCAGTCAAAATTTAACTATAGCTACAAACTAAAGGGTTAAGTTAATGTATACTGCCTAACTAACCTAGCCTCATAATTTTTCACACCTTGCCCCGATTTGTTACCGATCGTCACTAGTAACTTATGCTACAACCCCGTCCTTTGAGATCCACCGCTTTCACAACTCCTTTAGTTCGACAAGCATTACCAACTGGCACTGGTTTTGGCGGTTCGAGCCTCAAAATCGTGCGCCTTCAGGAATTGGGAGTTGAGATCGTTAGCAGTTCGAGACGGAATGCCACACACATCACGAATCATACCCAACCGTGGTCGTCACTGTTAATTGAAGTTGGTAAGATTTTTTTACTAACGGTGTGGCTGTGGTGCGCGATCGGGTTTAATTTTTGCTTTAATGGGACTGATGAGCTGGCAAATTGTTCGACTCAAGATGTTTGAGTAGTGTATATCGCTGGGATCTTGGCTACGACTAGTCTACACGTATTGGTACGGCGGTGATTCATTCAGTTGACAGTTGACAGTTACCTCTTACCTGCGTCGCTTACTCGCCTTTGTCACCCGCCCAATTGTGACAAAGGCGCGTCTTACTCCTTTCCCGCTCTAAGACTATAGATTAATAATTTCTCCATACTCTCTGCGCCCTCTGTCTTGATTTGCTAAACCGTCGGGGAACCCGACGAGCGCAAATCGCTGCGTCTCTGCGG
>JBBRVB010000375.1:0-4346 GCA_038247275.1 Chroococcales cyanobacterium | reverse complement strand
ACGAATAGAGCATTGAGATTCATCGAGACTCGCTCTCCTTTTTCTGAGACTGTCGCAAATCCGATCCTAAAGCCCGGAAATTCGGCGATCTCATCAGTTTCCGTAATACTACCAACTGGCAGAAAAGCTGAAGAAATGTGGTATTTCTCGGCTGATTCCAAGTCAGCTACCTTGAATTCAGTGTAAGAGCGTTCTACTTCGTTGTGACGGACATAATGATAGGTGCGCTCGGTTTTCCAGGTGCCGATACAGGCTGAAAAAAAATCTTGAATTTCTAGCATGTTTTAGCGATGCTGCGATGTTAATGTATTGGCAAGCGACCGGATTAATATTTTAGCAAAGTTGGCGGAGATCTCGCTGCTGCCAAACGCGCCCCGATCTATTGTAGCGACCTCCTCTGACGATCGAGTGATTCGATCGCTAACTATTTATTATTTGCTACTACATTTTGTCCGATCGAGTTGGATTAAGTACTATTGAGATCTTCATCGATGTTTGTTAGCCAGAGTTCAACTAATTTTCCATAATTAATTAATAATTAAAATCGCATTTTTTAGCAAAGATTAAATGATTCAGCAATAACTTCATAAATAGAGATTTAGTACCTAAAATCGGAGGTAATTATCATCGGGTAAAAGATCGAATCGATCCAACAACAGATTAGTGCCTTAACGCACAAGATCGATCGGATTGCCGCTTTGGAAGAACAGTTACTCCCCAACTGCTGGAAATAGTTGGCACTAATGCGCGAAGCTTGAACCAGATCGGTAATTATACGGATAGATCGCCATCTATTGGATCGAAATGATACACTCAAGTAAAGAGTAACAATGCTTGTCACTGATTCAGAGTCAGCGACTTACCAAGCGTATTGACTATTATTTGCAACCGGATTGCTGTTTGAAACCAATACTGATGCCTCAGCGGCAAAAATATTTAGATTCTACATATCTCTGGCTCGGCGCAGCGTTAACACACCGCCACAGCATCGTTATCAGGATTGCGATCCCAATCCCAGTCTACTCGCACTCACACTACATGATTCTGCCGATCTTGCTTGTATAAAATAAATAGGTGTAGTAAGGTTGGCTATATGACCCAATTGTTAGCAAACTTGTGCTGTTAGCGGAGCCTCTGCAAACGCCTTTGGCGATACGAAGTCGTTAGCCTACCGTTGGTACAGTAGCCTCTGTGAGAGAAAATCTCCCACTTAATCAATTTTTCCCAGCAGCGATCGAATTAGTAATTCGATCTGATTGTGATGGGTAAATCACCAGAGAATTGGTGATTTGAGTCAGGATAGTTATTAAGATTATAATCTATTGTATATACAATTATCAACCGATGAATAAACAAATTTTAGTTACTGGTGGTGCGGGTTATATTGGTTCCCACACTATCAAACAATTGGGTGAAGCTGGATATGAGATTGTCGTGTATGATAATTTATCTACAGGTGTGGCCAGTGCATTGACTTATGGAACGCTCGTGATGGGTGAATTAGTCGATCGACAGCAATTGAGTCAAGTATTCGCCAAATATAACTTTGATGCCGTATTACATTTTGCTGCCAGTATTTCTGTGCCCGAATCCGTCATCAAACCGCTAGACTATTACAGCAACAATACAGCCAATACTCTCAATTTACTCTACTGCTGCGATCGATTTGGTGTTAACAAATTGATATTTTCTAGTACTGCGGCAGTTTACGGACAACCAACAGTCAACCCGATTACCGAAGCGACTCGCCCCGAACCGCTCAACCCCTACGGCAGTTCCAAACTGATGAGCGAACGGTTAATCCGCGACTATGCAGCGGCATCCAATCTGCGCTATGTCATTCTCAGATATTTTAATGTTGCTGGTGCCGAGATGGGTGGCAACCTGGGACAATCGGGCAAAAATGCCACCCACCTGCTCAAAGTCGCTTGCGATGCTGCTTTAGGTAAACGTCCACATGTGAGCATCTTTGGGACTGATTTTGATACTCCTGACGGCACGGGCATCCGTGACTATATCCACGTTGACGATCTCGCGCGCGCCCATGTCGATGCACTGGCATATCTCAACCAGACAGAGCCACAGATGCCGAGTCAGATTTTAAATTGTGGTTACGGACAAGGTTATAGCGTCCGTCAAGTCATCGAAACAGTCAAAAAGATTTCTGGTGTGGATTTTAAAGTCATCGAAGCCGAACGCCGTCAGGGAGATCCCGCCTGTGTCATTGCCGCAGCGGAGCAAATCAGACAAACACTCGGCTGGCAGCCGCGATTCAACGATCTCGATCTCATCGTGCGGAGTGCCCTAGCCTGGGAGGAAAAGTTAATGGCTAAGGTGGCATAGTAATATTAAAGCGATCGATCTTACTCGCGATCGACTATCTGCTCGTCCAAAAGGTTGGCGGGACGAGCGCACGTCTAAGCCTAATTTATTTCAGTTAGCAAAAATACTAGAGCTTCTTCAGTTAATGAAAACGATCGTGAATCCTCATATTTTTATTATCAATAAATGATGAGATTGCCAAAAGTTCAAATCACATTGAATTATAATTGAGAAGATAAACATCTGGCTAATTATTGAACTCAAGTTAGATTTGAACTGAGTCTTTATCTAAAAATTATAGGAGATAGATGAGCATAACTATCGCTAAATGGACGATCGAGCAGTATCATCAACTCGTGAATGCAGGGATATTAATCGATCGCCGGGTAGAGTTATTAGTAGGGGATATCATCGAAATGGCACCAGAAGGAATGCCCCACGCGGTCTATTGTGGTGACGCTGTGGATTATCTCAAGCAGTTATTGGGCAATAGAGCCAAAGTGCGAGAAGCTCACCCAATTACCTTACCCAATGATTCAGAACCAGAACCGGATATTGCAGTGGTGATTCCTGCTCCTCATCGATATTTAGACCACCATCCATACCCAGAGGATATATATTGGTTGGTTGAATATGCCGATACTACCCTCACCAAGGATCTGAATATCAAGCAGAGAATTTATGCCCAAGCAGGGGTAATCGAATACTGGATCGTTAATTTGCAAGCATTAGAATTGATTGTATTTCGTGGGGCGAACAGTGCCGGTTATGAAACCGAAACCAGATTAGCCACAGAGAATATTTCTCCCTTATCTTTCCCAGATCTACAGATTGAAGTCAGGCGATTATTTAGTTAATCGAGACAAACGTGGCTTTTAACTGCTTCTGCATCGTAAATGGGCGACGCACAGGCGCAATTTCAGCGGTTGTCGGTGTTACCGTCCAATCGTACTTTTGGAGCAACGTCGAGAGGATTATCTTCATCTCCATCTGCGCGAGTTCCACCCCGATACAACTATGTACACCACCGCCGTAGCCAATTAAAGAATAGGGCTGTTTTTTATCTTCCTCGCGCGGCAGCGCAAACCTGTCAGGATCGAAAGCATCTGGATCTTGGTAAATTTCTGGCAACCGATGGGTAAGCTGCGGGAAAATACACACATACCAACCAGCGGGAATCAGATAACCACTATATTCAATATCTGCCATTGCCATCCGACAGATGATAAAACCTGGTGGATACATCCGTTCACCTTCTTTAATCACATTCATCATATTTGGCAGTTGGCGCAGATGAGAGAGTGCGATTGAACCATTTCCCATCACTTGCTGCTGTTCATCCCGTAATCTCTGCCGCCATTCGGGACGATTGCCCAATTCAAACAACAACCAACTCATCAAACTAGATGTCGTATCATGCCCAGCAAACAGAAACCCGATCGCTTGGTCGATTACTTGAGTTTGTGTAAATTTATTACCATCTTCATCAACTGTATTTAGCAGCAAACTCAGCACATCTGTAGACTGCGCTAGATCGCCTTGTGCCGCTCTGTCTTGAATAATTTGGCGGACATAACCAACAATTTTGCGACGGGCTGCTTGCCCTCTGCCATGCACCGTCAGCGGATTGTCCCATTTGACCACACCATTCAAACTATCTACCAGAATCGTAAACCACTCACTCACTCGATCGATTTCGGAAGTCTTTTCACTGCCCAGAAAAATCTTGACCACTATCTTTAAAGTGAGCTTGTGGAGTTCGGCACTAAGATCGATCGTGCCACGTTCGCCCCAATCAGCGATCGCTTCAGTGACAACTGCCCCAATCGTATCAAAATAAGACGCGATCGCCTGGGGTAGAAACACAGGTAAAATTAGCTTCCGACTAATCCGATGTTGCTGCCCATCCTGCATCAGCACCATGTCAGGACTGAGGATTGGGGATAGGAATTTATTAGGGACTTACAAGTAAAAAATCATTCCAGTTTTAAATCTGGATTGTAGATAATATCGACAAACCATTT
>JBBRVB010000374.1:0-4355 GCA_038247275.1 Chroococcales cyanobacterium | reverse complement strand
TTTTGGCGATGTCTGGGAATGGACGCAAAGTGCTTATTTACCCTACCCTGGCTTTCAGATTGCCGCAGGTGCGATCGGTGAATATAATGGTAAATTCATGTGCAATCAAATGGTCTTGCGCGGCGGTGCCTGTGTGACTGCGGCCGATCATATTCGCCCTACTTATCGCAACTTTTTTCCACCTTCAGCACGTTGGCAATTTAGTGGGATTCGGTTGGCAAGTTAGGGTCTAAATCGGTTTCCGGGCTAAATGAGGATTGGAACTGTAAGAAAATAGCACCAGTTATTATCGATAACTGGTGCTATTTATGAAGTAGATTTATTCTGAAGTTACGAGTTGCCTTGTCCGGTAATCTGCCGCATGATGAGGTCAAATTTAGCATCTAGCGAATCAAACCTTTGATTCATACCAGTTTCTAGGCTCGTAAATCGTTGATTCATTTCCGCTTTGAGTTCGTCAACTTCATCGTAGAGGCGGTCGAATTCGATATTCAGTTCGCCCCAGGTGACTTGGGTATCTTCTAGACGGTTGACTCGACGGCTGATGGTTCGTAGTTGGCGATCTATCCTTCGATCGTTTGGTTCGTTAGATTGGGTCATAATGGTAATAGATGTTTTTGTCGATTTGCGGTTGACAAGCCGCCGATATCCCCATTAGTTGACGCTAGTGGGGATGTCTCTATTCTAGCTCTCAATTCCTCTCTAAGAGCACAAGATGTTGCATTCAGATCGGCTCATGAAGCTCGTCAGCAAGAAAATAATCATGAATGAAAATTCACTCGATCGATCTCCCATCGAACATCTACTCGATCTCGACTTAGATAAAGATACTTGGATCTATACTTACGGATCTACCCAATTGCAGCAAGTCAGAAGCTTTGGTTATGATTGCGAATCACAATATCTCAAAGAACGCCTCAAGGCTGAATATCCAGGCTTTAAACTCAATACTGGTAGCGTTGCCAAAAAACTCGACTTTCCTGCGATGTATGCCATCCAAGAATCATTGAAATGGAATGATGCATATATTGCCAAACAGTATCATCATGGAGAAGTAATCGCGATCGATCTTTATTTAGGCAAATATCAAATCGTCAAAAAAACTACCAAACCTTGGCATCTAATGTATCGCAACTTAGATGGGAATCATCCCGCATTTCTAGGAACACTTTTGGGTGCAGCAATGACGACGATCTTTTGGCTGACTATGTGGATCTGAGATCGTGCTGACAAAACTGTCGAACTCTTTGCCAGACTCGATCGAGTAACATTGGATCGTTACTATCGAACCACTCAATTTCAGGAATCGACGCAAACCAAGTCCGCTGACGTTTGGCAAATTGGCGAGTGTGCAAGATCGTCAGATCGATCGCGTCTGCTAAACTAATCTTACCTTGAAGATACTGACGCATTTCCGCATATCCCAAAGTATCGAGCAATGGTAAATCCCACCCATATTTAGTCCCCAAATATTTGACCTCCGCCTCCCATCCCAAATCGATCATCTGCTGAGTCCGGTGTTGAATCCGCTGCGTCAAAATATCCAAACTTTCACAATCCAACCCAATTTGAAGAATCGGATAACTCGGTGGATATTCGCCCTGCTGACTAGAAATCGGCTGTCCCGTCACATAATATACCTCTAGAGCGCGAATCGTCCGCACCGCATCATTGGCATGAATTTTGAGTGTCGCCTCGCGATCGAGATGCTGTAAAATCTGGTAACATTGCACTTGACCCAATCTCACTAATTGACTGCGTAAATCCGCCTGGGGTGGAACGCGGGGGATCTTCATCCCCTTCACCACTGACTTAAGATATAGTCCCGTACCCCCTACCAACAGCGGCGTTAGCCCCTGCGCCTGAAACTTTTCAATTAGTGTCTGTGCCTGTGTTTGATATTCGGCAGCAGTTATGGTAGTATTTGGATCGCATGTACTAATTAAGTGATGTGGCACCAAAGCTAGCTCCGTACTAGACACCTTCGCCGTGGCGATATCAAATTCGCGATAGATCTGGCGCGAGTCTGCGCTAATTATCTCAGTATTAAGCCGTTGGGCGATCGCGATCGCCAGTCCTGATTTTCCGGTGGCTGTCGCACCACAGATCGTAATTAACATAGAGTAGCCGCCAGGAAGTAGTAAAAATGCCCAAATTCAGCTTGAGGGTTCGCAGCCTCACACCAACCCAGGTCGCCAACTTTTGATTGCTAGTAATGCTGGCGGAATATCGCCTGTGGCGATTGATAGTCGAAGTGTCAATTTTTAGCTGTTTACAACCAGCTCTCAAAAAGATTCCCAGAACTATCTAGATTCGTCTAGAGCCTATTTGTGTTATAATTTTGGGGTGATTTATCATCAATAGAGCCAATAGCGGCTTGTGACTCATTATTGGAGCATCGTTTATGACCAGTGATTATGATGACGGCAATATTCGGGTACTCGAAGGACTAGAAGCCGTCCGCGTCCGACCGGGGATGTATATCGGTACGACTGGCCCAAAAGGACTCCATCACTTAGTATATGAGGTTGCGGACAACTCGATCGATGAGGCACTAGCTGGTCATTGCAAAAATATTGACATCTCCATCAATGCCAATGGCTCGGTGACAGTCATCGACGACGGGCGGGGGATTCCGGCGGGGATTAACCCCCAGACTGGTAAATCGACGATCGAAACCGTCCTCACCGTGCTGCACGCTGGGGGTAAATTTGGCGATGGTGGTTATACCGTCTCTGGTGGTTTGCATGGAGTCGGGATTTCAGTCGTAAACGCGCTCTCATCGCACGTTGAAGTCAAAGTATGGCGGAATCAAAAAATCCATACCCAGCGGTTTGAGAAAGGTTTTGCGGTATCTGGGTTGGAGGTAATTGCCAGTCCTGAAAATCGGACGGGTACGACCGTAACATTCTTGCCAGATCCAGAGATTTTCAAGGAGACGACAGAATTTGACTTTACGACTTTAGCGAGTCGATTTCGAGAGTTAGCCTACCTGAATGCGGGACTGCGGATCAGCTTTACCGATTATCGGCTAGAGCTATTGGGTACGACCGAACCCAAGGTCGAGCACTATTTTTATGAAGGTGGGATTCGGGAATATGTTGCGTATCTAAATGAAAATAAGCAACCTCTTCACGAAGAAATCATCTACATCCAAAGCGAACAAGATAAAGTTCAAGTCGAAGTCGCACTTCAGTGGTGTGTCGATGCTTATTCCGATAATATTTTGGGGTTTGCCAATAATATTCGGACGATCGATGGCGGGACACATTTAGACGGCTTGAAAGTGGTTTTAACTCGCACCATGAATGCGATCGCCCGCAAACGGAATAAACTTAAAGAAGGGGATGCTAATTTAGGCGGTGAAAATATTCGGGAAGGTTTAACCGCGATCGTCTCAGTGAAGGTGCCTAATCCAGAATTTGAAGGACAAACTAAAACTAAGTTAGGTAACACCGAAGTTCGGAAAATTGTCGATTCGATCGTCTCGGAAGCTCTGACTGAATATTTAGAGTTTCGTCCGAATATTGCCGATACCATTTTGGATAAAGCAATTCAAGCTTTCAACGCCGCAGAAGCAGCCAGAAGAGCTAAAGAATTGGTGCGCCGCAAGTCGGTATTAGAATCGTCTACTTTACCAGGTAAATTGGCAGATTGTAGCTCGAAAGATCCGAGTGAATCTGAGATTTTCATCGTCGAAGGGGATTCGGCGGGCGGGAGTGCCAAACAAGGACGGGACAGACGTTTTCAGGCGATTTTACCCCTACGCGGTAAAATTCTCAACATCGAGAAAACTGATGATGCCAAGATTTATAAAAACACCGAAATTCAAGCTCTAATTACCGCATTAGGTTTGGGTGTCAAAGGTGAAGATTTTAAACCCGAACAACTGCGTTATCACCGTATTTGCTTAATGACGGATGCTGACGTTGATGGGGCACACATTCGGACGCTATTACTGACATTCTTCTATCGTTATCAACGAGCATTAATTCAAGAAGGATATGTCTATATCGCCTGTCCACCACTCTACAAATTAGAACGCGGACGCAATCATTATTACTGCTACAGCGAACGTGAATTGCAACGGAAGATTGCTGAATTTCCGGCAAATGCCAATTACACAATTCAGCGGTTCAAAGGATTGGGAGAAATGATGCCCAAACAGTTGTGGGAAACGACAATGGATCGGGAAACTCGCACACTCAAACGAGTCGAGATTCAAGATGCTGCTGAAGCCGATCGGATCTTTACAATTCTGATGGGCGATCGCGTGGCACCTCGTCGGGAGTTCATTGAAACTTATGGCCCTAAATTAAATCTGATGGATTTAGATATTTAGAGTGTGTCGGTTT
>JBBRVB010000373.1:0-4367 GCA_038247275.1 Chroococcales cyanobacterium | reverse complement strand
TAATGCGTAAAAATCAGATATTTGCCCACCACCCACAATCTTGATTTTTGGCAAATTTAATAAATTCTCTATGTTTAAGTTCATGTTCAAATTGGAGTAAAATATGATTGTGATGATATTTTACTTCATTTAACTTTACTAAGCTATTGTAATCTACCAATCGCTCGATTGTAGTTCAGCGACCAATCGACTAATTATCGCAAAAATACGATAAAATTAATCATGCTCCAATTTTAACCCCGTGCGATGCCAGCGACCCGAATCATTTTCTTTCAAGACGATCGAGGAAGAGTCCCTGTACTAGAATGGTTAAATGACCTACTCAAACGCGATCGAAAAGGTTATGCCAACTGTGTTGCGCGGATAGAACAGCTATCAGAGAGTGGCTTTGAATTACGCAGACCTGCCGCAGATTTCCTGCGCGACGGCATTTATGAACTACGAGCCAAGCACGTCAGAGTACAGTATCGAGTCTTGTACTTCTTCTCCGGTCAAAATATCGTCGTTCTAGCTCATGCGATTATCAAGGAAGATAGCGAAGTACCAGACCGAGACATAGATTTAGCCGTGACTTACAAAGACTTATTCACACTCAATCCTGAAGTCCACACCTATCTCGAACCAGAGGAAGCAGCAGATGACTCGAACTAGCGATGCCTTGAAAATTATCAAGAACACGATAAAGGACGATCCAGAGATGCAGGAGATGGTCAAAGAAGCATCATTAAATGCTCAAGTGGCTCAAATTATCTATGACGTTCGCAAACAAGCTGGTTTAACTCAACAACAACTAGCAGATGCGATCGGTACCACTCAATCGGTCATCGCTAGATTGGAAGATGCCGACTATGAGGGACATTCTCTATCGATGCTGGCACGGATTGCCACAGCCTTAAATCAAAAATTAGAAATCACCATGTCCCCGAAGGAAGTTGTCAAAGGTTAGACTTATCCACTCCCGAACGGTGTTTCGAGTCCACGGCATTTGTCCAGCCTAGCTTTTGTAGATCGATCGGGACAGAAAATTCGCCCAGCACAGCATCGAGCGATCGTAGATGCTTGCCAGAGCCTTTCGACTCACGACGAGTCTGAGCTTCCTTCGTGTCGATCGCTTGGAGTGAGGCTAAAACTTCCGTAGGATCTGTATCTGCCTGGAGTACGTCAAACAGCGAACGTCCATCGGAGATAGGGCGATGCACCAGCTTATCCAGACGGCTGATGTTCATCTGCTTGACTCGCTCGGCAATATTTGATAACCGCTGAATACGCGGCACCGCTTCTGGATTCGGTTCATCACCTTTTAGCCAAGCATAGGCTGTGCGACGATTAGTCCCCAGAAGGATAGCTAGCTCGGACATATCGATCGTAAATACATCGCGGATATTTGCGAGATCCTTTGCAGGAGAACGCGTATCGATAAGATCGGACACAATATAAGACTCAATATAGGTGGACTAAAGATCCAGCTTACACAAACACCATTTCAGTTGCAGAATTCTAGCGAGTAACTTTGCTAGCCAAACGCTGCTGAATTTGCATCTGAAAACTAGCCGCCACCTCCTCAATTTCCTCTGAGGACATCACATTTCCAAACTGCTCGTTGAGAAGATCGATAAACTTATTGTGACTGCCTGGATACAGGGCTAGCTCCATTACCTTATCCAAATGAATACCCCAATCCGTCCCCGCACTGATATCACAACCAGATTCTTCCTCTAACCTAGCCATCTCACGGGCTTCCTCTTCAGTAATTTGAAATCTCATAATTTCCTCCATTCCTCTATTTAATCATCTACATCAATCTCTGTGCGCCGATACCATTCAAAATAAGTCAAATTCTCTCTTTCTGCATCCGTACCCCCATCAATTAGCCCCATTTTGCGATAAAACGTCTCGGCATTAGGTAAAGAGTGCAATCCTACCAAACCTCCATAATTTAACTCCTCACTGCGGAGCCGAGCAAACCGGAGTAAAGCTCCACCTACTGCTCGAAATCCACTGATGTCAGGGTTCAAGATGCGATTCCACGGTGCTGTTGCTAGTGAATGAACATATACTAGTCGGCGCGTTGGCTCGATCTGCGATCGATAGCCCCGTATCTGAATCAACATCATTCCTTGAGTCAACTGCTCGCACTCGATCGCATAGCCTTCATATAGTCCCATCCCACCAGCTAGATAAATTCGTTGTTTCTGCTCCCAATCCCAATATTGGTCTTCATCCGCTGAGGTTCTGAGTCGTTCCCGCCAGACTATTCTGAAATCATCTAAATGCTTTGTAGTTAACGAAACTAATGACCCTACTACCGAGGCTGTATCTCTTACCCGAATTAACGGTACTTCATACCCATCGCTCATCAAATCGCTCATACAGCTAAATCCGAATCAGCACAGACCTTTCTAGCGATCGATGCCATCCAACCAGGCAATAGGTCGAGATCTTGCAGGAGGTCTTGTTTCACATCATCAGGCAGCTTTGCCCGCATTAAATCAATCGTATCTGGCGCAGACGCGATCGCCTTGTCCAGCCACAAGACCGCCGCCACAAACTGCCCACCTGGACGACCTGCCCAAGCGATCGCTTTTTGACTAACATGCTGGAGATAGACCTTTCGGTTGCCCACTTGCACCGTTTTAGTCTTACCACTACTGATATAAGACGGTCTGGCAGGCACGGCATTAGTCAAGCCCAAGTTGTTGGCAACTGCAATGCCATTGGGCATTAACTGAATCTTGTCTCGTCTGCGAATAGCTTCGATCGTTGCATCCAGATTCGGCGGTGCAGAACCTTTCAAAATTTTGCTCTGGCGGGGAAAATCATAAAAACCTCGCCCAATTCGTCGCAGTTGCCCACTCACGACCAATCTAGATAATGCTCGATCGATAGCCGCACGACTACCCAAATCGAGGAAATCTTTGGGCGTAAATACCCCATTTCCGCGACCCCGCACTCGAACTTTGTCCATAACTCGATCTGCTGTACTCTTCATGGCTGCTGAATTAAAGCAATCTCTTATGTCAGAATAATACTATATTTTTAGAGTCGGTAGCAAGCGTGTAATTACGGTCTATTTGCGATCCAAGCTAACATTTTGGTAGCTTTAGCCTGTGGTCGTGGGCATATTAAGACTACATCGCTACAAGAAGCCCCATGCTCGACATCTTCGCCCTCCGCAACCAAATTATCGACGACTATCACCGCTACATTGATAGTTTCCTCAATATCCGCGATCGCAAGGTTAAAGCATTTGTCGATGAAGAATTAGCCAAGGGCGAACTGTGGCAAGATCCTCTAATCCAACTGAATCCAGCTTATCAACGGGGCGCGAGTATCAATGAATTAATCGCACAAAATACTCTCCATCCCGACTGTAGTAAATACTTCCGCGACTTCCAGTTTTATCAGCACCAAGCTCAAGCCTTCATCGCGGCTCAAAGCCAAAAGCCTTATGTTCTCACCACCGGAACGGGTTCGGGCAAGAGTTTGAGCTATGTTGTACCGATTATCGATGACATCCTCCGCAACCCAGAGATTAAGGGCGTGCGGGCGATTTTAGTCTATCCGATGAATGCCCTGATTAACTCCCAAAAAGAAGAGTTTGATAAATTTCTCAAAAAAGTTGCCAACTCTCCCATCCGCGTCGAGCAATATACCGGACAAGAGAGTACAGAGCGCAAAATCGAGATTCAAAATAATCCACCCCAGATTATTTTGACCAACTATGTGATGTTGGAATTGATGCTGACTCGCGTCCATGAAGCAAAATTCGTTGAGTCACCCGATCTGAAATTTTTAGTCCTCGACGAACTCCACACATATCGAGGGCGACAAGGCGCAGATGTTGCCATGCTGGTGCGGAAGCTCAGACAGCGGAGTGGACGGGATTTGCTCTGTATCGGTACTTCAGCAACTATGTCCACCGAAGGCGACAGAGAGCATCGCCGTCAAACGGTGGCGGGAGTAGCGAGTAAGTTATTTGGAGTGGAGGTAACAACGGAAAATGTCATCGATGAAACATTAGTGCGAGCAATTAAACGCCCTACTCCGACAACTGAAGAGTTGCGGGATTGCATCCTAGCTGGCTTACCAGCAGCCAAAGATCGCACTCTGGACAAATTCCAAGCCTATCCCCTTAGTGCTTGGATAGAGATGAATTTTGGACTACTGGAAGAGGCTTCTGGATTAGCCCTCTTCTATCACTCTGGAAGATCTAAAATCACATTCGATCGATAGAACTGGCTGCACTCAATCGATCGATAGATTAGTTACTAACTGTTTCAATTTTCACCCACCCCAATTCTAAAATGTTAGGAAATCGACCTCGAAACCCAATCAGGAAGCTAAATAGTGAGCTTTACTAATTTCAC
>JBBRVB010000372.1:0-4378 GCA_038247275.1 Chroococcales cyanobacterium | reverse complement strand
CTCGTGTTGCGACGCCCGCCTCCGCGTACTCACAAAACCGCCCGGGTTGGCGGACTTCGCATGGTTAGCTCCGATTTTAATCGGCGGCTAACGACTTAACCGAGAAGTATTGGAGGGTAAGTAGCTTTAGGGGTGGAGTTGAGAGGATCGATGTTCCAACTCCACCCCTAAAGCCTAATCCCTCATCCCTACTTCTCATGCTTGACTTCCACAATCATGTGAACATTGCCACGCGGTGAAAAATCAGCTCTGACGGTAATCTGATGCGGATCGGCGATGCTGACAAAATCATCTAAAATTTGATTGGTTACTTCCTCATGGGAAATATAGCGATCGCGATAGCTATTGATGTATAGTTTCAATGCCTTGAGTTCGACGACCTTTTGGTCGGGTACATAGATAATCCCAATCGTTGCAAAATCAGGATAGCCAGAAAAGGGACATTTACAGGTAAATTCTGGCAAACTGATCTCGACATTGTAGCGTCTGCCCATTCGGGGATTAGGGAATGTAATCAATTCACCGTTGATAATTTCCCGTTCCCCATATTTCATTTCGCTGGGGGTGGTGAGTGATGCTGGAGTCGCCTGAGTCATGATAATCGAGATCGTTTAGTTGTTGATAAATATTGCCCCTACGTTGAGCTGTTGGGGCTGGGTAATGCTGATATCGCAATTAGTCTACCCTGCAATCGATTCATCGTTAGGGGCTAACCTGGCTTCAGCAACCTGACTAGTTCAAATCGTTTTCACCTTCCCAGTCAGTACAGGTATCGCTACTACAACCGTAAGGATGAATCCCACAAACTAATAGATTGCCACCGTAGACAGAACCATTATAGTTGATACAACCCGCACAAGCCGGATGAACTGCCAGATCGGGCATCGGTCGAGTGGGCATGGCGATATCCCAGTTAATTGGCGTAGACTGTTCAAAGTCTAATTCTAGTTCTTGCCAGATTTCGGTCAGTACTTCCTTCAGTTCGTCCCATTGCAAAGTAATGATTTCCTGAGTCTCGGTAGTAACTTCTTCAACAAATTCCGTGAGTTCGCGACCAAATCCATCAAACAGCTCGGTTAAATCTTTGAACGCGGCGGCGATTTCGTTTTGCCATTCTTCCATAGCGAACACCTAGTAATTGTTGCTCGATCTTCAGTATAGATTGTACTATTCTCCACGGGAGAAGTGCTAGCAAGTCTTGACATTTTGATCGAATCGATACCAAAGCTCAATCTTAGCATTCCCCGCGATCGAGATATTCTGACGATCGCACCGAGATTTTCTGTCCCAGTTGCTACAAATATTTCGGTTTGGCTCAAGATCGGGCAGGCATTAGGCATACTGGCTATGACACGGTCGGATCATCGGATCGGATCATCACCCAAAGTCTAAATATTCTGGCAGCAGCCTAAAGCCTAGAGCGTGGACAGTATCGATCGTGTATATAACGATACTCCTCATTAATACACATTCTTAATAATAGTTAAATCTTCATCAAAGCTGAAGTACACCTAAATTTTAGGATCGGTTGTAATTTTAATTTTTTAATGTCAAGAGTTAGAGAGAAGATCTGCGATCGATGTCAAAAAATATCCGATGTTTTATACCGTGTTCGAGTTGATAAATCTGGAGATTGGCAGTTTGTTTGCGATGATTGCTGGCAACTGCTCGATCGATCCAATCCTGACTATGTTTATGGTGGTGCATGGAAGGCACGTAAACGCTAGAACTTATCAGCTTGATATTCAGTAGTTATCAATAAGATTTTGTTGATGATATTTATCAAAACATCTCATCAATAGCGGCTTGCGCGATCGAGAGCTACTAGGTTAATTTAGATCGATGTCCCTTATGACACGAACTAGAGATATGAAGACATCAATTATCGCGCCGATTGATACTACCACTGATATTCAGACATCGATCGCACCGTGGTATGCCAAGTTCAATCGCAGTCATATTGTAAGGGTTTTGGAATTGGTTCAAGATACGATTGCCATTTCTCTGTGTATTGGGTTGTTTTGTGTGATGGTGCTACAACTGAAAGAGATTTTTCTCTCTCTCATCACAACCTTGAATTTTCATCAGATTACCGCAGATATTTTATTTATTTTAATTTTGGTCGAGTTATTTCGACTATTGATTATTTATCTGCAAGAGCAGCGAGTTTCGATCGGGGTATCGGTAGAAGTCGCGATCGTGTCTGTACTGCGCGAGGTAATTGTTAAGGGTATTTTAGAAGTGCAATGGCAGCAAGTAATGGCGACTTGTGCATTTTTGATTTCGATGGCGGTCTTGATGGTGGTACGGGTGTGGATTCCACCAACTTTTGAAGGGATCGATCCAGAGCATCAAGTTTCTAGTCGCCTCAAGGTGAGTAAACATCTCGATTAAGGGAGGGGCGATCGATTATCCCTATTTTAATCTTGTGGGAGATCGAGGAGGTTGTTTTGAATTAGGCAATCGATCGCCTAATTTAGCAGATAATAATCATAACCAATAACCAACTCCGGCAATGGTTCAAACACCAACTAAACCAATCTCGCTCGAAGCCTTTCTGAAGTTGCCAGAAACAAAGCCTGCTAGTGAATTTGTAGCTGGGCAAATCATCCAGAAACCCATGCCACAAGGAAAACATAGCACCATCCAAGGCGACCTTGTGCCCGCTATTAATACAGCACTCAAGCGCGAACGGATTGCCCGCGCCTATCCCGAATTACGTTGTACATTTGGTGGGCGTTCGACTGTCCCTGATGTTACTGTGTTCACTTGGGAGCGTATTCCCCGCGATGATGATGGCAAAGTTGCTAACGTATTTGCGATCGATCCTGACTGGACGATTGAAATTCTCTCTCCCGACCAGAGCCAAACAAAAGTCGTCCGCAACATCTTACATTGCCTCAGCAACGGCACTAATATGGGCTGGTTAATCGACCCAGAAGAAGAATTAGTATTTGTTTACTTTGCAGATCGAACGCTGGCAGTTTTTGAAGAGAAAGATAGTCTATTACCCGTTCCTGAATTTGCAGCAGCATTTAAGCTAACAGTCGGTGAATTATTTGGTTGGTTAGAGGATTAGGATGGCAACCTAACTAGACATTTCATGAATTACCCTTACCTTAATCTGGTGGGACAAAGAGATTGTTTTGAATCGCGATCGAGACGGCTTGTTTGCGATCGGTTACGCCTAATTTGTGTAGGATCGCGTGAACGTGAACGCGGACGGTACCAGGAGTAATGTAGAGAATTTCGGCAATTTCGCGATCGGTTTTGGAAGTAGCAATCAGGTTGAGAATTTCTTGTTCGCGGGGCGTGAGCGGATTTAGAGTGACAGTTGCTGCATTAGCTGTCGGGTGATTTTGAAATAGGTTTTGAATCTCAGCGGTGGCGGTAGGATCCCACCAAGAGGCACCCGCAATGACCGAGCGCATGGCTAAAATCAACGTCGTCGCTGTCACCCCCTTGAGGCAATAACCTTGCGCTCCTGCTGCCACCAAGCGGGCAATCAGCGATCGATCGTTGCGGGATGTCAGTACCAAAACTGGTAATTGTGGGTGATTTTGCTTGAGCTGGCGACAGGTTTCCAACCCGCCCAATCCGGGTAAACCCATATCCAGGAGGACGAGATCGAAGGGTTGCTGTTTGGCAAGATCGATCGCGGTTTCACCATCTTCGGCTTCGGCTAGTACCTCAATCTCAGCTTCTTGCTGCAATCTTACTTGCAAGCCCAACCTAAATAGTTCGTCATCTTCAACTAATAAAATTTTGAGGCGATCTAGGGACATTTGAACTAAGGGACACGCAAATTAATCATCCACCAGCATAAACGGGTTGTCTCCTTGTGGAGAGGCTGCGCCAACGACTCCGCTCAACCCTCGCATTGTTAAGTTGTTATTTTCGCGCAACTCCCTCACCTAAGTTGCTACTTATTAAAGTGCCCACGATTGACACCGCTGAGTGTGTTGTTAGCAATTTAGGTTTTAACTAATAGAGTAGGCGGGATCGACGATCGCCGCCAGCCGGAACCCAAAAATTGCACCTTGAGGCGATCGATTTTCTGCCCAAATCGTACCGTGATGAGCTTCGATAATTTGACGAGCTAGATATAGCCCCAGCCCCGATCCGCTGGCTTGACGATCGCTTTGTCCCTGGTAAAATCTGTCGAATAGGTGCGGCATTTCATCGGGTTGAATTCCTGCGCCCGTATCTACAATTTTTACCACTCTTTCCCCAGCTTGCGTACCTAGTACGACTGCTACTCTCGCACCACGGGGCGAGTGATTGATGGCGTTGGTAATCAGGTTGGCAAACACCCGCTGCAACTGGAAAGCATCGCCATTTACCCACAGAAATTGGCGAAAATCAGATTCCCCATAAT
>JBBRVB010000371.1:0-4415 GCA_038247275.1 Chroococcales cyanobacterium | reverse complement strand
CGTGTTGTCAATAATCTGCACTTGTTGACAATATGTCACGAGAAAATAGGTATTTGGGATAGCAGTATGGCAAGCGATCTCTCGATCGAAAAGATAACGGGAAAAGTCAGAGCCAATTCAGCTTGGCTTCACGGCAGGTGATGACTGGGAGCCAGCGATCGCTGCCGATCGATTTGGGCATCTTTATACTGTCTACCATCATGGGGATGCGATCGGGGATGGCAATGGTTATATATCGAAATTATGTATGGGAGGAATGATGGTTTAGTGGTAACATCAAACACCTCCACTTATTGCGATGCTGGTTGACAAAAGTTGGGAGCAGAAGGAAGATCCGCAGATGTTGGTAGATCGGGAGATTCATGTACGAGATCGACGACTCGATCTCGACCAATGAGTCGAGCGACGCGCAATGCCGAAGTAATGGCTCCTTCATGTAAGCCATCCCCCAGATAGGCCCCGGCATGATAGGTATGATTCTCGCCATTAGTTGCGACAACTTCATCGCGGTAGCGAAATGATGCCGTGGTATAGAACGGGGTGTGATGCTCCTGTTGGTGAACGATCCGGTCTTTGGCAATTATTTCCTCTAATTGGAACGAGAGAAAATAACGCTGTGGCGATGCGATACCGCACAGTTGATTCAAGCAACTATTATATCCCCAACGGCTATCTGTCTGGAAAAAATCAAATTCTGCGGGTTGGCGAATGCCCCGATCGGCATACATGGAAGTATCTGTATGCACTATAGTAGTTGCGTAATTAGCTTGCCAAGCCGAAAAGCGTTTGGTTTCAGCCTCGGTTGGGTCGGCTAACAGAGCCATGACACGATCGGGTGGCGTGGCAAATACGACTTTATCGAATTTTCGGATTTCGCCATTCGCGCGTTTGATGTTGACACCATCTAAGCTGCGGGAAATATTGGCGATCTCTTCATTCAACAACACCTCACCTTGAAAGCGTTCCAGAATTTTTTCAATATAAGAATAGACACCACCTTTTACCCTCAGCCATTCGACTGCTAAGTATTCGCGTAACATCGGAATTGCTAATTCTGCCGGAAAATCATCGAGTGAGTCAAAGGTCATCGAGTAGCTGTACATTGTCAATAACTTGAGCCACAGACTACCAGTACTCTCGTGTTGGAGATAGTCAGCTAACGGTCGATCGTAGAAATCTTGCAGATCGGCAAATTGTGTTTTTAGCCACAATCCGGCGGAACTGAGATAGAGACTATCGAGATGGAGATATTCAACTAGGCGTTGAATACCCGTGAAGTTGTTCTCGATCGCGACTTCCGAGAAGAAGTGACCGCCATCCTTGGGAAACACCTCCGAACCTAGCTTGACAGGTACTAGTTCCACATCTAACTCTTGCATCAGCGCAACAAAGTTATGAAATACGACGGGAAATTCTAGCACTCCACATTCTAAAACTTCCGCACACTCTGACTGGTTGGGCTGCACATTCTGATTCAGCGTCCGAATATGTCCGCCTAGCATGGGCTGTCGCTCGAATACGGTGACGTGATGCCCTTGTTTATCGAGCCAATAGGCTGTCGCCATCCCGCTGGCTCCACCACCGATAATTGCAATTCTCACGATAAATAACCTCTCAGTGCGATATCATCTTCCCTCGATGTTGCTCTTTTTCCACCCGGTGGCGTACTTCGACTACGTATCGCCAAGGGCGAGGCTACGCCAACAGCACAAGTAACCTCTCCCCTGGAGCATCGGCTGTAATAATCGGACGGTAATCTCGACAATCTACTGCTGGCTTTTTCATGATGGTACTAGGATGGAGATCTCATTTAAGCTTGTAGTGGGCGACTACTGACACCTTGAGTAGTGCGCCCCGTCATTTCGATCGGATCGATCCGGTAGATTTCAATGACATTCCCCCGTCCCCACGCATCAGTCCAGGTGCGATTGAGCGCGGGAGAGAGCTTTGGATTTCGCGTTTTTACCAGTTGCACGATCCGTTCGAGATCTGGCTCATCTTTAATGCGTACCGCTCGACCAGTAACGACGATACTCCGCCAGTGTTCTAGATCGTGAATTTCTTCCACTTGTAAACAGACTGCCGGATTAGCATCGAGAGCGCGAGATTTACTGCCTTCGGTTGTGAACAGATAAATGGTCGAATCGTCAAGGTAATAGTTCATGGGAATAACGTAGGGGTTTCCTTCATAAATACACCCCAGATGTCCATACCCTACTTTCTGCAAAATTTCGACAATTTCTGTCGAACCCATTTCGTCGATATCTATCACGATCTTGCTCCTATTTGTATCGAATTAATCCGAGATTTTGCAATTCATGTAGCGATCGATTCGATCGTGACAAATGATGATATGTTCAACTCTCAACAAACTAACTTTTTGTCTTCAACTAAAATTTGGATTTATTTTTGACAATTCTCAATCCTGAATATTATTTCTTCAGTTTATTATAAGGTTGTGAGGATTTTGTGAGGATACCCAGCCATGTCATGGGGACGATCGTAGTTATTTATACTGTAACGCTTGAAATATTAACGTTGGGCGACCCCACCGAAGTTGCTTTGGTAGTCGCTGCCAACAATTGTGGCTTAGATAATGGCGATGTGGAAACTACCTTTCCGCGCGTTGCCGACGTGCCGTTTGAATCCGATCGCAAGCGGATGATAACGATCCATAATAATTGTGGCATCGGCTCGTTAACATCCCTCCCACCTTCTGCCTACATCGCTTTTACTAAAGGAGCAGTTGGTTGGTAGTTTGCTATCTGTCTCTAGTCATGTCTGGGTCAACGATTGAGTAGAAGTATTAGACCGACATTGGCGCGATCGGATTAACGATGCCAACGATCGATTGGTGCAAACGGGCACTCGCGTGTTAGGCGTGGCATTCCGACAATGGGATACGTTACCCGAATCCATCGATAGTAGGTCGGTCGAGCAAAACCTCATCTTTATCGGACTGGTGGGCATGAGCGACCCGCCGCGCGTCGAAGTCAAGCCAGCGGGGGCAATGTGTATCGGTGCGGGGATTCGACCGCTGATGATAACGGGATAACATCCGCTCATCGGACAGCATATCGCCCAGGAATTGGGGATGACTAGCGATCGTGGATCTCGATCGATTGCCACCAGATGAATTAATCGAGCGCGTCCAACTTTGGATTGAGTTGATGCTGGGCTTGACTTCGATCGTCCGGCATAACTTGTTAAAGCATTAAGCTAGTTTTGCAATGTTGCCATAACTTTGCAAGCGCGGGAAGCTCTGGGGGTGTCAAGCTTGGAGCTTAATCAATGTTTGGATTCCAGCCGCATCAACAATCTCAAGGGCTAACATGATGCCGTTTTCATCTTGTCCCGTTAAAACCTCCGTCGGTGAATCGACCGTGTGAGCGTAAGTTACTTTATCTTTGCCAATTTCGATCGTCAATTTATCTCCCTTCCCAGCGGGATCGTAAACCATCGCCATCAACGGTGCATTCTGAATCAGTTCTCCATCACTGAGTTCCGAACCGATAATTTCCATTGAAATATGCCGTCCGCGATTGCCATCGGCAAACTGGTCGAAAAATTCCACCCAGCGATCGCGGGGTACAGATTTATTGATGTCAATTTTAGCTAACATACTAACTCCTGCGGATTTAATAAGTGTGTCAGAAATTTAGGTTTAACCCTACCAGATTTACTTCGATCTCTATCTATCCTCACCTTCAATCTTAGGTTGAAAATGTGAAGATATTGTGAGGATCGGCGGCAACAAACCTTATTTATCGAACCCAATCGCCAGACGCTACCGATGGCAATCGCGGACGGCATCCACAATCTCACCGCCGAGGCTAATTTAGTGCCTGGGGCAATCGCGTGTTTGAGGTAGATTCGCGCCGCAGGAGGAAGATTTGTCAGGGATTCGGGATGGAAAATTAGTTCGCTGGTGGGAGTCGATTCCCATAGTTCATTGAGAGAAATTTCTTGAGTTGTAGCGATCGTTTCAGTCATGAGAACTCTCCGCTGTCTTGTCCATCTTATATCATCATTCTAGAGTGGAATAATGAAGAACTTGCGAGGAGAATTATCGAGCTATTTCTGGATTAATCAAACCGACAGTCGCATCTGCCAAACCATTCAGGATAAACTGTACGCCGATCGCGGCTAATATTAACCCAAATAATCGAGTAGCAATCTCGATCCCCATCGCACCTAAAAAACTTTGAATTCTGTCGGCAATTAATAACACGAACAAGACAACCAGCGAAATGGCAATGGGAGCATAACACTTTTGCACTGAGTATTTATACTTACGATAATTTAAGCTCACCAATTTCGGTTAGTTTCAAGGCTTTCTCTCGCTTTTCGTCGGAATCGATAACACAAACACCTTTGTAAGCTTTGTACTTTTTAGCAAATTTATTCGCCACTTT
>JBBRVB010000370.1:0-4420 GCA_038247275.1 Chroococcales cyanobacterium | reverse complement strand
TTAGTAACCCAATTAAATCTGGCTCTATTAGCTGGTTTTAGGCAAAAGATAATGCTTATTTAAATAATTTCCGCTTCGCTCCAATTATTCAAATAAGCATTACTTATCACCATAGGGGGAGGAGAGCCATTCTGTAGCTCTACCCGGCGTTGCGACAGAGTATGCCCGAAAACCTGCAAGATCGCCCTCGAAAGCGCATTCTCTCGTTGGATTTTTGCTCTAAGACCACAAAAATTTCAATTTCAAAACTGGCTCATAGTAACGGTTAGAATCTCATCTTGCAGGTTTTTGCATGTACTCTGTCGCAACGCCATTATTGGTCTGGGTCATGAGCCGGTACTGTGGCTAGACTATCTAGTTTCCTGAATATTGCTGCTAGTGTTGAACCGTCACAAGCCCAAATTCTCTCAAATTTAGTTCGGGTAAATTGAATGCTTTCCGGTAGTGATCTTTGCTTTCGGCTGTGCCATTTTCGCTCGAATTCTGGGAGTAATTCTTTGAATACCCTCTCAAATATTTGGGCAGGAAATATCAGAAATCTCTGAGACAACGCTTGTTGGCTCACTTGTCTAGGTTCGCACCATCGGAATCCTTCCCTGGCGAGTATTCTGCTGAGTTCTCTGACCCCAGCTACGTCTCGCCAGATTAGTGTCAGCACTGCTGCTACCATTAATGGCAGATTCAGGATTCTATCTCTCATTCCGAGCTGGCGATAGTACTTCTCTTGAGTTACGAGTGCTGGTGTGACTAGCTCAGATAATTGTGCTGCTATTTCCTCATCTTCCATCATTGGGCGTTGTTGTCTTTTAGCATGGTCGCGATTTGCGGATGAAATCGCGCCGAGGTCTCCTCGGCGTGCGTTTCACCAAGCAGTTGTCCGCTTTTTGGGCATGGGTCAAACTTGATTCTAACTCTTTGCTAGCCCCAGTTTGACATCTTTTCTTTTCCCTCTTGACAAACCTCGGCTTTTCTTAACTTGTCACGAATCGGGGAACCCGACCGCACCATACGGTGGTACAGGCAAGTAGAGCACCTTTTCAAGATAGGGGATAGTTTTAGTGCGATTGAGTAAGTTTCGAGGCTATTTTTATCAGTTAATAAGCGGTACTGATTAAACGATCGATTGATGTCATCGTTTAGGTAGGGTAGTCGGTAGGTCGATCGCAGTTAAGATCTGCTACTGGATCGGCCATAAACCGCCAACGTTCATGACTTTTGAGCAAGTTTGGCGATCTCTAAGATCGCCATTTTGAGCGAATCTGTCCGAGAGACAACATGACCCTGTTTTTCTTACTTTGCGACCCCTTAGTCTACATTTATCCCCTTTGATAGATGTAGAGCTTTAGGAGCCAAGCGTAAAATATTGACAAATAATATTTATCGAGCGGCAGGGTCTAAAACCCCGTCTTTACAGAGGGAATGTTTTTAGGGCTATTTTTAAATCGCTGTTCTAAAAACAGCCTCCTGCTCATCATCCCCTCTACCTTCTGCCTTCGTTAAAGAATTTTTATGAATACACAAGTATCAATCCTGTTTGATAAGATGCAGGCAATGTTAAACGGGGTGATTACTTTATTACCAAATTTAGTATTATCTTTAATTACCTTTGCGATCTTTTACTATGCTGCCAGAACGATTAAGCAAGTAGTTAGGACTCTGACGCACAATCGCCGCAAAGCCCGCAGCTTGGGAATGGTATTGGGAAGACTAGCACAAGGGACAATAATTCTGATTGGCTTGTTTGTGGCTTTGACGATCGTCATTCCCTCCTTAAAAGCTAGCGATCTCGTTCAGCTATTGGGAATCAGTAGCGTGGCAATTGGTTTTGCGTTTAGGGATATTTTACAGAACTTTTTATCAGGAATTTTAATTTTATTAACCGAACCTTTTCAAATAGACGATCAGATTATTTTTAAAAATTTTGAAGGAACAGTTGAAAATATTCAAACGCGAGCGACGATAATTCGCACCTATGACGGTCGGCGGATCGTCATTCCCAATTCCGAACTATTTACCAATTCAGTGACGGTGAATACCGCCTTCGAGCATCGCCGTCTTGAGTATGATGTTGGCATCGGCTATGGCGATGACATCGACACCACCAGAGAGCTAATTTTAGCGGCGGTGCGGGAAACAACGGGAGTATTGACCGCACCTGCCCCCGATGCGATCGTGGTCGAACTCGCAGGTAGTAGCGTGAATATCCGCGCCCGCTGGTGGGTCGAACCACCCCGTCAGGTAGATATATTGGACATGAAAGATCGGGTATTGACCAATATTAAGAACAAACTCTTTGCTAATGGGATCGATCTACCTTTCCCGACGCAGCAAATTCTCTTTCACGACCAAACTGAAGCCACTGATGGCGATCGGACGCAACAACGTGAAGGTTGGCCCGCTGGCAATGGTAAAGTGCCGCAATCGCGCAGCATGAGCAACTCGCTCAAGCAGTTGGCAGAAAATAGATCTCAGCGGAATGGTGCCAAATCGGGTAGTACCGACGCAACAGAGGGATAACCGTGCAAACCAAATTCACCAAGCTCATCGACACGCTGCACTCTAGCTTCTGGTTCGTACCGACACTGATGGTCGCGATCGCGATTTTGCTATCATTTGTGACGATCCAGATCGACCAAAATTCCAGGACAGACATTATCAGCAATATTGGCTGGGCTTACACCTTGGGGCCGAGTGGTTCGCGGGCAATCCTGTCGGCGATCGCTGGTTCGATGATAAGTGTAGCGACGACGGCATTTTCGATTACGATCGTCGCGCTCCAACTAGCATCTTCGCAATTTGGTCCGCGCCTATTGCGGAACTTCATGCAAGATACTGGCAACCAAATCGTCTTGGGCACCTTTATCTCGACTTTTGTTTACAGTTTGATGGTGCTCCGCACGATTAATGGGGTGAACAAAAATGAATTCGTACCGCACCTAGCGGTAACAGTGGGAATTGGCTTGGCACTCGCTAGTGTGGGCGTGTTGATTTACTTTATCCACCATTCGGCTGCGTCGATCCAAGTCGATAATGTCATTGGCAAAGTAGCTGAAGAACTCGAAGCGGCGATCGATAGGCTGTTTCCGACCCAAATCGGACGCGGTGCGTCCAAACACCGCCAAGAACCCTTAAGTGCAGACATTCCCACCGATTTCGATCGCGAGTCCAGTCCGATTCCCGCCGCTAGTAGCTGCTACGTTCAAGCGATCGATACCGATGTATTGATGCAGATTGCGAAGGACGAAGATCTGCTGATTGAGATCCAACATCGTCCAGGCGATTTTGTAGTCAAAGGTAGTCCGCTGGTGCTAGTTTATCCCGCAGCAGCCCGAAAAAAGCTCGTCAAACAGATTAATAATGCCTTTGTTTTGGGCGTGCAGCGCACCGTCCAGCAGGATGTCAAATTTCCGATCGATCAACTTGTGGAGATCGCTGCCCGCGCTCTCTCCCCAGGGATTAATGACCCGTTTACTGCTGTTACCTGTATCGATCGACTCAGTGCGGCTCTGTGCCATCTCGCCCAAAAAGAAATTCCTTCTAACTATCGCTATGATGACACGGACAAATTGCGCGTAATTGCCCGATCTGTGACCTTTGAAGCAGCCTTAGACAAGGCTTTTAATCAAATTCGGCAATACGGACACAGCAGCACCGCCGTCACGATTCGGTTACTAGATGCGATTTCCATTATCGCCCCATTTACGCATACTAAAGCCGACCGCACTGCCCTATTACGCCATGCCAATACGATCGAGCGTGGTAGTCAAGACGGGATTATTGAAGCTTCAGATCGGCAGGATGTGCGCCAGAGCTATCTAGGAGCAGTCACAGCAATCGACAACCACAGGAGTAAGTATGTTAGCGATTAACTGGAAAGGATACCGCTTTGCGGCTTGGATTGGACAAACGTTATTAGCAATTGCCACGATTACGGCAGTGTGGCAGGGAAATTGGTCCAATGCGCTCGCTTTGGCACTGTTTTTAGTGGCGGCGATCGCCTTCATGGTCAAAGACGATCGCTTACCGTTACTATTCGATCTCCTCTTTGCGATCGCTGCGGTCCTAAATGCGGGTGGCTGGGTCTGGAACTGGTTTGAGGTGATTGGACTTTATGACGAGATCGTCCATGGATTTACGATCTTTGCCATAACTTTGGCTCTGAGTTTTGTGGTTTATCGTCCGCTGATGCCAGTTTTTCGCCACCATACGCTGCTAT
Source organism: Chroococcales cyanobacterium (assembly GCA_038247275.1). Classification (GTDB taxonomy): domain Bacteria; phylum Cyanobacteriota; class Cyanobacteriia; order Cyanobacteriales; family Chamaesiphonaceae; genus Chamaesiphon. Next base: position 204 of record JBBRVB010000370.1, on the reverse strand, counting down.
ATTTGGTCTCGATCGCGAGTTTTGGAGTCGCGATCGGCGGTCTGTGGGAAAGTTGTGAATGGTCGGCAGGTAAAGTTCTCTCTACTCAGGTGATTGGTAGCATAGATGATACGGCGACCGACCTGATTATGGACACGATCGGCTCGGTATTAGCCGCACTGCTGAGTCTATGGGTACTGCCAATCTGGATAGATGCTAAACAGT
>JBBRVB010000369.1:0-4435 GCA_038247275.1 Chroococcales cyanobacterium | reverse complement strand
TTTAGGTTTTAGGTTTTAGGCTTTAGGGGTTTGGGGTTTAGGGTTTGGGCTGTGGGTTGCCTAATTTATCGCGATTGAGATGATTCGACTTTGAAGATTGTATCCGCCGATTTACCGGCGATCGTGCCATCCCAGTTTATCGATCGCAAGAATTGTGCGCCTGACTTGGTTTCGACGACATCTATGCCCCATTGATTGGGCTGGAGAGCGTCGGGGGAGTTGCTCGTAGCGGGAGTAGTTTTGATGCCGCCGAGGATCAGGATGTCAAAATCTAATTTACCGATCGATTGCGTTCGACTCTGAGTGAGGATCTGAGCGCATTTTTCGCCGAGTTTTTCGGGGGTGAGGAAATTAGCTGGAGCGACAACTTCTAGAATCCAGTGGGGATTATCTACCTGACGACATTGCACCTCGGGGTGAGGCGTAAAGCCATCGGCAAATAGCTGGGTGAAGGCTTCCCGACTCAGTACGGGTACGTTGGCATCTGCGATGTCAAAGTTGTGGGAGAGTAACATTCGCAAGGTTTGAGGGCTATTCATGGCACGCTGAGAAAGATTGTAATTGGGTAATCAGTCGATCGAAATAGGGGGTGACGATCGAATGTTGGCTGGGGTCGATCCGGTTTAAACTAGCTGTCTTGAGTCCTGAGAGTCCGACTGTCATCGCATCGAGGGGCACTTGCAATTCTTGATAGAGCAGGCGCATATTTGCCAACCCTTCGGCACTAAGGTAGTCGGGATTTTCGCCAGCCAAACCATAAGTAATCGGGCGGAGATAATGCCAAAAGTCCCGCCAACAAGCCTCAGCGCGTTCGGGAGGATAGAGTCCGCCCCCTGGCTCGGTGATGTGCGGAAATCGAGCGTAGACTTCGGTTCTGGCTTCATCGATGATTTCGACGACTCGATCGCGTAACAAGGTGGAAATCGGGATGAGCTGGGAAGTCTGGGGTGAGAGGGCGGCGATTTTGGTATAATCCTCGTCAGTGAGATACACCCTGGCATCCTCAGCAGCCTGAAAAATAGCAATGCTAGCAGCGGGATGAGTAGGTTCCCAACTGGCAAAGCTGACAATTCTGGCTCTGGCAATTAAGTCTTTGATTCGATCGGTCAGCATGTGAATTAGTGGATAGTGGATAGTAGATGATTGCCTACTTAAAAATCCCCTCCCTGGAGGGGTGCCCAACGGGCGGGGTGGGTAAATATTTGCTAAAATCTCATCATTCCGAATATCTTGACATTGCTAGCACAATCAAGCTACAAAAGCGTTGTCAATCCCCAGGATAAGATCGTTAGTCGATCGCGAAGATCTATACCCACCCCGCCCTTCGGGCACCCCTCCGAGGAGGGGATTTCTTGGAGGGGGATTTTTTTTAGAGTTGGGTTTTGCTGGGGATGATAATCATTGAAAAATAGGGGACATGGCGCGGATCGACATCGGAGATCGAGATAATCTTTTGCTCGGTACCAGTTGCATGTTCGATGTATTTAGCACGAGCGAGTAAATCTAAATCGCTCAAGATTTGGTACACCTTATCAAAATGGCGACGGAGTTTGATAATCGCAATCGCATCTGCATTAGCTAATTGGGCGGTTAATACCTCGACAGGCAAAGTCGCCGACAGAACGCTAAAAATATCATTACGGTAACATAATGGCATCCCGATCGCGGCTGCTGCGCCCATTGGAGAAGATACACCAGGGACGATTTCGGTGACAAATCGATCGGCTAATCGAGTAAATAAATACATAAACGAGCCATAAAATAACGGATCGCCACAACATAGAACAACCACATCTCGTCCCCCGGCTAAATGCGCCGCGATTGGTTTAATTGCTTCGGCATATAGCTCCTGCGCTGCTTCCGGATCGAGGGCGCGGGGAAAATGAAAGGGCACTTCGATTTGATTGCCAGTTAGATAGGGTGCGACGATCGCGCGGGCGATACTTTCTCGATCGGTTGCGGACTGATAAGCCACAACTGGAGCCGCCTGCAACAGTCGAAACGCCTTGAGTGTCAACAACTCAGGATCGCCAGGGCCAACCCCGATCCCGTATAATCTGCCTGTTCCAATTGCAATCATTATTCCTGCTCCGTGGCTAGGGCATTGACAGCAGCAGCAGCCATCGCACTACCACCCCGCCTGCCGTGAATCGTGATAAAAGGTACCCCCCGACTATCGGCGGCTAGGGCAGCTTTGGACTCGATCGCACCGACAAATCCGACGGGAAAACCGAGAATCAATGCGGGTTTGGGTGCGCCCTCTTCGAGCATTTCCAATAGTCGAAATAACGCTGTTGGGGCATTGCCGATTGCAACTACTGCTCCCGCTAAATGCGGTCGCCATAGCTCCAAAGCCGCAGCCGATCGGGTATTCTCTAATTGAGCGGCTAAATCGATGACTTGTGGATCGGGGAGGGTACAAATCACCCGATTGTCTACAGGTAGACGTTTGCGAGTTACCCCATCGGCTACCATCCGCGCATCGCACAAAATCGGTGCCCCATTTGCCAATGCCTTGCGTCCCACTCGCGCAGCATCGATCGAGTAGTCCAAATCCTCAACGATATCAATCATCCCACACGCATGGATCAGTCTGACGGCAACGGCATTGAAATCGGCGGGTAATGTATCTAATTGAGCTTCCGATCGAATCGTGGCAAAAGATTGACGATAAATTTCCGCCCCATCGCGGATGTACTGTAGGGGAGCGGGAATGGTAATTTTAGGCGACATGAAGTATTTGTTGCAGTTGGGCTGATGTTTGACGGTGGATAAATGCGCGGAAGGATTCATCGAGATCGAGTCGATGCTCGTAGTAAGCCGTAATGAGATGACCGATCGCGATCGGGACTCGTTCGGGGGGTAAAAGATCGCCGGTTTCCGGTCTAAATTCGTCTGCAACCCCACCGATTTCGATTTGATAGGTGCCAGGTCGATCTAGACTTGCTTGCCCCCACAAGGTAATATCCGCTCGATCGTGTTGGGCGCAAGATTTATCGCAACCGCTAAAGTGAATATTTAGCGATCGATCCAAAGTGAATTTAGCAGCTAAATACTCAGACAGCGCGATCGCATCGGCTTGAGTATCGGTTGCACCAAATTGGCAACCAGTCGCCCCCGCACAAGCTCTCAATAAACTACTCGGATGAGTGGCTGTTTGCACCAAACCTAGCTCGGTAATTGATGTTTGCACCTGGGCTAAATTACTCGCTGACACATCAGGAAGTAGAACATTTTGCCAGGGAGTCAGCCGGATCGTGCCACTTCCGGATCGACTCGCGATCGATCCTAATCCCCTAATTTGCCCTACAGTCCAGCGTCCCAATGGTAAGACTACACCCAAATAATGCCGATCGGTTTGACGTTGCGGATGTACGCCCAAATGCAAATCGCTATTCACCCCAGCTAAATTTCGATCCAGATCGAGGTTTTTAAAAATAAAATGGCTAGAACCCCTAATTTCTCGTCGTACTAATTCGCCAAACTCTGTCAAACCACAATGACTGATGACATCCCGCAGACGTGGTTTGCGCCGGACATCGCCACCGATGACTTCAATCTGCTGACGATAACTCTGGGCGATCGCCGCCAACATCGGCAGACATTCAGCTACTGTTAAAATAACCCCAACTGGCACTGGTCGATCGCCACGATCGCCCATACTTAAATACAGGCTAAATTCGGTTGCGCTGACTGCTAATAAAGTGATGTCATTAGGTCGATCGAGAATACCAACGCTCCCACCACCATCGAAGCCGACACTAAATTTATTTGATAATGCGCCCAATTCGGGATGTACGTCCAAGTAATCTAACCAAGCCGCAGCCACCGGACGTACATCGACTAATTCGGTAACGTCAATCCCCGCAGTAGGACTCAGCATCACATTTCGGATACCATCGACAGCCGGATTACTCGCCGCCAATCCGCACTCGGTTAATTTGGCGAGTAAATCTCGGTCTAAATCTTGAGTTAGCGATCGCAGTTGCAAATTAGCCCGATTGGTAACTTGGACGGATTCCAACCCGATCGTTTCTAGTAACTGGGCGATCGTCTGACACTGCAATTCATTCACGACACCACCCGGAATTCGTAACCGCGTCAACAATCCATCACGCGCCATCGCCGGATGATAAATATCTGGACAGATCGACCTTTCAACGGACACTAATATCTAACTCCTTCCCCATGCGACGCAAGGAAATAGTGAATGTGAGTACCGGAGGGGTACGCTTGGGCACGGTGTTCTGACTCGAAGCAGTTGCGCTCCATCACAGTTGCGGCACAGTCCTGGATTTGCACCAGACTTTCCCGATTCTCAGCTAGACCAATTTAACACGAGATGGGGGGTGAGGGGTAATGGGTAATGGGTAATGGGTAATGGGTAATACTTCGGCTCCGCTCAGTACAAGTGAGTAATGGGTAATGGTATAAC
>JBBRVB010000368.1:0-4440 GCA_038247275.1 Chroococcales cyanobacterium | reverse complement strand
TACTCTCTTGGAACTCTTTATTTTTGGGAAGTCCCTAAGTAAATTGCAGATCGATCGATCGTAGACAATAGATGTTCAGATTGGGGAATATCTATTGTTGAGAGTATTTTTTGAAAGATGAAATTCAATTTATACTACAATTTTTTACAAAGATATTGATATATTTATTCAAAAATATATTAGAATGTGCATACCCACTGGGGTCAATAATCAGGTGTATCTTGGGTGACGCAATCGCTATGGACAATCATTCAATTCTCGTCATTGATGATGAATTTTCTAACTTTGAAGTAATCGAAATACTATTAGCTAACGACAAATATGAGCTGCATTATGCTAGTAGTGGCGAAGAAGCTCTTACTAATCTAGATACAATTAATCCCGATGTAATTTTACTAGATTTGATGATGTCGGGAATGGATGGATTGGCAGTGTGTCAGCGATTGAGATTGATGCGAAAATGGCGATCGATTCCGATTATTATCGTGACGGCGGCGACGGGAAAATCAGTTTTGGCACTATGTTTAGATGCAGGTGCCGATGATTTTATCAACAAACCAATCGATGGTCTCGAACTACGTGCTAGGGTCAACTCGATGGTGAGGACAAAAAAACAGTTCGATCGAATCGCATCCTTGTCAAGACTTCAGCAAAATAATATTGCTGCGCTAGAGAATAACTTAGGTGAACTAGTTAGCGATCTGGCGATCGGATTTGTAACTGAGTTAAGCACACCGCTAGCAAGTATTCAAGAGCAACTTGGAGAACTCAGCGATAATCTCGAAAACTTTAATAAGACTCAAGTTCGCTACTTAGTAGATTTAGCTAATAAATCAGCAATTAATATCCAAAAAACAACTTATAAATTTTGGACGTATCTAGATTTTGTCGTTGAGAAAAAAAGTTTGTATAGCGACGAAAGTTGTGATTTCAAAGAAATCATCGAGCAGATCTCAATCGTGCAAGCTCAATGGTTGAGCCGGGAAAGTGATTTGGTAGTCGATCTAGCTCCGGCAAATGTAGCGGCAACTGCCAAGCACTGCGAGTTGGTAGTCAAAGAACTGTTGGATCATGCTTTTAAGTTTTCCGAGCCAGGTGTACCGATTAATATTTGTGGTCGATCGATCGATCGGTCATTTCACCTCTGGATCAAAGATGGTCGCTCTGATTATCCACTAGATCGACCGCTCAATCGGTCGGCGGATGCAGATCGAGAGTTGGGATTAGGTCTCAAAGTTGTCAAAAAGATCGTGGGTATCTACGATGGTAGTTTTGTGGTAGATACCAACAATAACAATGAAATCACTGTTTACATCACTCTCCCATTGAGCCTGCCAGCAACTAAATCTTCATAACTACTGACGGACTAGTAGGCTGAGAGTGACAATCTGATAACCGCGTTGTTGGAGCTGGGGTAATACTCGATCGAGCGTGATGGCTGTATTTCGACCCCAGTGGGCATCATGAAGGACGATAATCCCCCCCGCACGGGCATTGGCTAAAATAAATTGGGTCGCAAACCACGGTGCGGAAATATTCGTATCGTAGGGAAAGATCGATCCCAGCGCAACTTGATAGTTGTATTTGTGGGCAATTTTTATCATTTCGCCACTATACCAACCGCCAGCGGGTCGAAACCAGCGAAGCTCAGTAAATTCGGTCAAAATCGTATCGGCGGCGATTAAGTCTCGCTCGAAGTCGCCGATGGTCAATTTAATACTAGGCAGATCGGCGGTGGTGTGATTGCCGATTTCGTGTCCGTTGGCGAGTATGCGCGCCAAAATCCGTTCGTTCCCCGGCACGCGATCGGCGATGATAAAGAAAGTGGCTGTAGCTTGGTGGCGGGCGAGAGTATCGAGAATCAGCTCGGTAGTCGCGGGATTTGGCCCATCATCGATCGTCAGTGCAATGGCTTTAGTACTGGTAGTGGCAACATAAATCGCACCAGGAAAGATATTAGCAACAATCGCAAATAACCACCGGGGTGGGAATAGTCCCAACAGCAGTAGGATGACTAAGCTCAACCCGATCGAGATCGCCACTAGCTGGAATTGACTCATAGATTGCAGATCCCTGCTGTCGATACATTTGGAGTGGGATTAGTCGGTGAGAATCTGCCCGATTTTAACCACAAAAAAGGCGATCGAGTTAAGATCGCCTTTTTTGTTAACAAAATTCAGAGGTTTAAGTCCGCCACCCTCCAGTGGATTGTCTCAGGATGGTGGGTTTGCTTGTCACAGCGAGATCTGGAGGGAACTTCCGCAAAGCGCAAGTCGCTGTCAACTGTCAACTGTCTTGAAAAGGTGCTCTACTTGGGGAAACCCCAAGACCGCACTTTTCGCTGTCAACTGCCAACTGTCGAAGCGATGGACTACATCATCCCCATGCCGCCCATGCCACCCATGCCGCCCATGCCGCCCATACCGCCCATACCGCCCATACCGCCCATATCGGGTGCAGCGGATTTAGGTTCGGGTTTCTCGACGACTAGAGCCTCGGTAGTGAGGACTAAACCGGCGATCGAAGCGGCATTTTGCAAGGAAGAACGGACTACTTTAGCTGGATCGACAATCCCTGCTGCGAGTAGGTCTTCAAATACATTTGTCGCCGCGTTATAACCGATGTTATCGGCAGCCGCGCGCACTTGTTCGACGACGACGGAGCCTTCGACACCAGCGTTATTCGCGATTTGACGCAGGGGTGCTTCAAGGGCTTTGGCAACGATTTCCGCACCGATTTTTTCTTCGTTATCTGTCAAAGTGGCTTTGAAGTCAGTAACTTTGTCAGCCAGATGAATCAATGTGGTACCACCACCAGCAACGATTCCTTCTTCAACGGCTGCTTTGGTTGCACTCAGCGCATCTTCGATCCGCAGTTTGCGATCTTTGAGTTCGGTTTCGGTAGCTGCACCAACTTTGATCACAGCGACACCACCAGCAAGTTTGGCGATCCGTTCTTGGAGTTTTTCGGTATCGTAAGCCGAATCAGTCTCGGCGAGTTGTTGCTTGAGTTGAGCGATCCGTTTTTGGAGGTCGCCGCTATTCCCAGTGTTGGAAACGATCGTGGTGTTTTCTTTGTCGATCGTGATTTTAGCCGCGCTACCCAACATTTCGAGGGTGGCGGTATCCAAGCTCAGACCGATTTCTTCCGAAATCATCTGCCCGCCAGTCAGAATCGCAATATCTTGTAACATGGCTTTGCGACGATCGCCGAAGCTAGGAGCTTTAATCGCAGCGACGCTGAGGACACCACGAGCTTTGTTGACAACTAAGGTCGCGAGAGCTTCACCTTCGAGGTCTTCGGCAATGATTAGTAAGGGTTTGCCAGCGCGGGCAACTTTTTCGAGAATAGGAACTAAATCTTGGATCGAACCGATCTTTTTGTCGGTAATCAGAATTAGCGCATCCTCAAACTCAACTACCATCCGCTCTTGGTCGGTAACTAGATAAGGTGAGAGATAACCGCGATCGATCTGCATCCCTTCGACGACTTCGAGTTCGGTGGTGAGGGATTTGGATTCTTCAACGGTGATCACGCCATCTTTGGTGACTTTATCCATCGCGGCTGAAATCATTTCGCCAACTTCGGGATCGTTACCTGCGGAGACGCTAGCAACTTGAGCGATCCCTTTACCTTCGACTGGTTTGGCTAGTTTGGCAATTTCGGCAACCAACATGATGACAGTTTTGTCCATGCCGCGCTTGATCCCGATCGGATTGCTGCCAGCAGCAACGTTTTTAAGACCTTCACGAATCATTTCTTGAGCCAAGACGGTGGCTGTGGTGGTACCGTCTCCAGCCAAATCTTTAGTTTTGGCAGCGACTTCTTGAATTAGTCTCGCCCCAGTATTTTCCAGGGGATCGGACAATTCGATTTCTTTAGCGACGGTAATCCCATCGTTGACGATCTGCGGTGCGCCAAATTTCTTCTCTAACAGGACGTTCCGACCCTTTGGGCCTAACGTAATCTTAACTGCATCTGCCAAGGCGTTGACACCCCGTTCTAGAGCGCGACGGGACTCTTCGTTAAACGCTATGATTTTTGCCATATTATTTTTTTGTAATCATCTCTTCCAAAATTTAGCACTCTATGAGGAAGAGTGCTAAACGGATGCCGATCGATCCGTGTGCGGTTTCCCGAACTAGTGGCAGGGATCGCGACCGATTCTCTGGGGAAGAGGCTACGCCAACGAACCTACTGAATAACTAGTTAATAGCTAGAAAGGTATGGAAAAAGTAGGTTAGAAGGTACGATCTCTAATAATTGGGTAACTTAGATCGAGATTCAATCGATCGAGGTGAGATGTTCGACTCTTATAGCTTTAACTGAATAACGATCCTGACTTTTCCCGTTATCTTTTCGATCGAGAGATCGCTTGCTGTACTACTATCCCAAATACCTATTTTCTCGTGACGTATTATCAACAAGTGCAGATTATTG
>JBBRVB010000367.1:0-4493 GCA_038247275.1 Chroococcales cyanobacterium | reverse complement strand
CAATCCCGGATTCGATTCGACTCAGGCGCTGATCCATGCCGTCTAATCGAGTCGCAATAGCAGTGGTGCGAATGAGCGCTGACGCGATTAGAAAAGCCAAATCATCGGGAGTCTCTTCCCCGTCCAGGGCTTCTGCTTCTGACGGCGACGGGGCAAACATGCTGGGCTAGCAGGATTAGTCCTGAAAATGCAGTGGCTACAGGAACAGTCGGAGTTCAAACGATCGGTCGATGCAGTATGTAAAATTGTCGATCTTGATGTCTGTAAAGTGACTCTCCAATTCAATCTGGCTGGATTAACTGCACTGTTGAGGTCTCATTACAGTGCTAGTTTTGAGGATCGGGAAAGCAAAAAACTCCGAACTAAAAGTGCTCAGAATTTTGGAACGATCCAGAGAGAAATTTATAATGCCGATACGGATAAAACAGAGCTTACTACCTTCTACATATATCAAGACCTTGTGCCGCAAGGATCTTTAGTTCAAAGTTTCGACCCACCCAATAATAACAGTCAAATTTGGACAAAACTCTGGCGAGAGGCAACTTGGACAGTGCTACGTCCTCGCGATAAACAGAGATTACCATTTAAAGCAATGGTTGGCGGTACCAATCCTCCAGAAATTGAAAAAATCTGGAAACTTTTGCGAGATCGACCCGACGCAACGGTAGAGTTATCAAGTACCCATATGTTAGGAGTGCAAGCTAAAAACAATGAGGGGGTATCAATCTCCGATCGTGCAAGATTTTACTTTTTACTGTCCTTCTGGAGCTATGTCGCCCAGATTTACCTACCCACACAAGTAGATGTCAAGGATAAAGTAAAACTGAATGGCTATGCGATCGCGATTCCTGATGTCCACAATTTAGCTACTTTCTGTCAACATTTCCCTACTATCTTGCAACAGCGCAGTACTAAAGAACAGTGGGGAAAGCCTCATGGCGCGCTCGTTCGACACCCGATCGAATCTGGATTAAAATTGATGGGATCGATACACACTTATCTCTGTAGACTCATTCCAGAAATAGATTTGAGCGATCTGCTATTTGGTGTAGATATTTTCCATATAGTTAGAAAAAAAGACGAACCTCAAATAGTAAGTATTCAGCGTTACCTCCCAGATCGAGATGCGATCGAGGAATTTACTCAACTAGATCGCAAGATCTTCGATCCGGTCTTCCGCCTACAGTACTGGCAAAATCTAATCCACGATCGACCCCGAATTAATGGGTTTGACTCCCTCCTCCGAGATTTACCTACTGCCAAAACCATTAAAATGAGTGGTTCTGCCGAGATTTCCGAACCGTATTCCATCCAAAATGTAATGATATGGCAATAGAAGAAATTGATGAAGCAATCTCTGAAAAAGTAATAGGTTCTAGCGAAACTAGCGAGTTAACTCGAACTAGAGATATTTCAATAGAAAGTATGTTATTGCGCCTATTAAAAACATATACTCGACATCATCTCAAAGATAGATTTGGACTGGAGTGGAACAAGGAATGGGATCAGCAATCGTTAGAAATCAAAAAACAGAACGCAGGTTATCAAAAGTACAACGACAAGCGAAAGCAGATAGTCAGAGATCTTCATGTTGATTTTTGCCGTCCTCGCCATCCTAATGAATTTTTAACTTACTTTGCCAGCAAGTTTACGGGGATATATCAGTACATAAGCACCGAAGAATATCTGCTACTTGCCGAGCAAATTAAAACACAGCCCGAACAAATCAGAATCCTGTGTTTATTAGCATTACCTGTTCTTTAATAACTATCTGAATTTCTAAATTAGTTGTATGGTAAAACGCACCCCAAAGCTAGGTTCCCAAATACCCGATCTCGAACCACTCGCCACAACACCAGATCTTGCTCCCTCGAAAAATCCGAAGAGATTACATCTGTTTGCCACGATTTTAACCTATGCTACGCCGAGCGCAAATCATCATGGCAAAGGGGATGATAATGACAAACCACTCCAGACGATCGCCAAGCAAGGTAGAGATTACGCAATTATCAGTCCTTATGCCATTCGCGACGCACTGAGACGGATTTTGATCGAAGAAGGGCTACCTTGCAATCGATCGAGAGTACAGAGTGCTGGGGCACCAATAGTCGAATACAAAGCCTTTCCTAATATCGAATATGCCGATGACTTTTTCTTCGGATTTTGTGTGACCGATCGAGCCGCGATCTCCAAGAATCCCGATTTATTTCCCAAAAGAGATAGCGTCTTTAGAAACAATATGGCAGTCGGTCTATCCTCCAACATTAATTTCCACCTGCAAATGGCTCCCCGAAATACCGAAAAAAGTCCTTGGCATAATATTAAGGAAACAACTCCTCTTTACCGACAGGTGAGCTACACTGCTTACCAATACCCATTTGCACTAGCGTTATCCGATTGTATTTCCCACCCTGAATGGACGACTGCATTAATTAAGTCGATCGGTCAATTAAGTAAAGTTGGTGGTGGCGATTCTGTCAGTCATTTTAATATGGCTCCTAGAAGTATTATCGTTCGTCTCACTTCATCGCTAGTTGAAGGCTATGATTCCTATGGATTTAATGAAGATGGTGAATTCAATGAACTGAATCGACTTATGAATGACGATCTACCAGGGCATGAATTTTGGCTCGGTGGCGAGATAGTTCGTCAAATGTCTGAAGAAATTAAGAAAAAATTAGAAGATAAGAAAGTAAAATTGCGAGATAATCCCCAAACTCTTTTGGATGATGTCTCTAAACAGTTTTTAGGTGGAGCATGAATATAGTGGAGGCACTTTGGCTGCACGTTCATGCCCCTTTTGCTGCTTACTTGACATTGAGATCTGGAACCTATCGAGATACTATGCCCATAATGCCCCCTTCTGCGGCTTATGGATTGATTCTCAATCTAGCTGGAATTGAAATGCGTGGTAGTCTTCGAGAACCCATTACACCGATTCGAGCCGATCTCCCACCGCTAAAATTAGCGTTTGGTCGAGTTGCGGGAAGTTTCAGTGGAGTAAGCGTTCTGCTGCAAAATATGCATAATTATCCGGTCGGTGTTACTGGAAAAGAACGGAAGGCAAAAGCACACGGAACTAAACACTGGATCGAGCCTACTTACCGCGAGATTATCGTTAATTTAGATATGATGCTGGGGGTAAAAGCCGAACCGGAATTAATATCCCTCGTTCGATCGGGACTGACAGGTGAAGACGATCGACCTCGCCACGGTTTTCCATTTGCAGGGGACAATAATTTCCTATTCGATCGAATCGACTGTCTCAATGAACCGCTCCCATCTCATTGGTTCGTATCGATCGAGTCAAATCTAGAGTTAGAGGCAGGTGCTATGAGTCTGACAATGGAGATCGATCGGCAAAATCCCAGTCAAACTAAAAGTCTCATGTTTTCGACTACAAAAACTGCGATGACTTCTATTCCAGATTCCGAGTGGCTGGCAATGTTTGAAATACGGAATTAGGCGGGAGCGCAAAATTTTTTGCAAGGATCTCTGCTTGTTTTAATTTAAAGAAAGCATCTAAAGCCTCAAACCATCTCTCCACATTGGTTTGGACTAAAATATTGTTACTGGATGTGCTTGCAAGTGTTGAAAGGCTTACCAATAAACAGTTTTAAGTTAACGTTTGTGAATTGACAACTACATTCGCCTGAAAAATTGGTATCTTGCATTTAGGTACCTGCAAACTGCTCACAAGCTATTACCAATGAACCGTTTTAGCTTGTGCTCTGCAACCACCTCAGATGTCATAAGGCGTTAAGCACGGCTCCTGAACTGCAACCACCTCAGATGTCATAAGGCGTTAAGCACAGTTGATTAACTCACTTGCGAGTCTCGTCATACACTGCAACCACCTCAGATATCATAATGCTGACATAATTAAAATCAGTCTATTGCTTTCAACCCTTAATTTACAAAGGTTTCAGCGGTTGAGTTGTTCGATCTCAAGGAAAATTTCAGCTTACGTGTAAAAAAATAGGGGAAATTTCATGTTATGAATAAAATATTTCAACTTATGAGTAAATTTTTAAGCCTGAAATGACGTATTCTCGGGGGGAGTGTTTCACGTTATGTGTACACCCACACTTTTTTCAGCTTGCAGACTCGGTGAAATTAGACTAAAAGCAGCCATCTTTGAAGATAGCTGCTTTTTCGTTTTCAAATTCAAAGTGTCGAGAGTTTTAGAGATCAAGAATTAGATTCGTCCCCTATCTTTTGACCTCTAAAATCCTTTTCTAAACACTAGAAGTTGTGGTCATTTTTTCAACTTCGGCAGGTTTGAAAAAGCCGAAATAGCCAGCCGCGATCGCGGTCAGTGCATTAAACCAAACGTTATTACCATAAATCGGCATCAGACCAAACGTGGTATTCGTCGCAGGCAGCAACCCCATCAGAGCGATCGCTGCATAAACAATAGCAAAGCCGCGATTGTAAACGAGAGCACCACTAAAGCTAGTCGCTGCGGCGATTCCTAACACGCCCACCACAAT
>JBBRVB010000366.1:0-4521 GCA_038247275.1 Chroococcales cyanobacterium | reverse complement strand
TCGCCCACCGTACTTCATCAAGGCGGACGCGCTCGGCAAAATACCGGACAGTCTGCCTCCCCACAAAGCCACTGGCACCATACAGCACGACATCATAAGTTTTTTCAGGCATTCCAGGATTAAAACATTCGGTCTAGTTCATTCTAGCGCACTAACAAATTCATTTTCGTGCTCTGTTCCGTGGTAAGATGATAGTAGCCCCAGATGCCACGGAAAGTATCCAATGCCAGCCAAAGATATTTTCCACGATTGTTTCAAAGCATCCCTAATCAAAGATGGATGGCAAGTCACCCACGATCCTTTCACCTTAAAAATCGGTAAGAAGGATCTATTTATCGACCTGGGAGCCGAAAAGCTCTTGGCTGCTGAACGGGACACACAGAAGATTGCCATTGAGATCAAGAGTTTCGTCAGTCCCTCAGAAATCAGAGATCTTGAAACCGCTCTGGGTCAGTATGTCCTCTATCAAAATGTGCTAATGCGGACAGAACCCGATCGCATCCTTTATCTGGCTATTCGCGAGTCGAGTTTTATAAAATTGTTCGAGCAAGAAATCGGTCAAATCCTCCTCGACAATAAAGTGCTCAAACTCTTGACCTTCAACCCAGAAATGGAGGAAATCACCCGATGGATCGACTAGATAACTACCGTCAGATTATTTGCGCGGTTCTCAAACCCTATGTTGAGATCGCTTACGCTAACGTCAAGGTAAAAAATCGCCAAATCTTCGATCGCGAAACAGATCGATATATCATCCTCTCCGAAGGTTGGGATCGCCAGCAGCACCTTCATAGTTGTCTGCTCCACCTTGAAATCATTAACGGTAAAGTCTGGATTCAACTAGACAACACCGAAGATGGCATCGCCGAAGAACTCATCCAGGCAGGTATCCCTAAAGCAGACATCGTTCTTGGCTTCCACGAACCAGAAATTCGCCCCTACACTGGATTTGCAGTTGCCTAATCTCTGGAAAATCAGCACAAATTGTCGAGGGGGATCGAGGAGGTGATTAGCTTATCATTCGTTGCAGATCTTTAGTAAGGACAAACAGGTGTAGCGGATCTGTCGGTGATGGAATAAACCCAAAATGCTCGTAAAAAGCGCAGGCCCTATCATTCTTCGCATGAGCAGCCAGCGCGCGAATGCCGCCAATATCGGCGGCTTGCAAGGTGCGTAGCATCGCGTCTTTGAGCAATCCCGCTCCTACTCCTTTGCCCTGCCATGCTTGGCTGACAGCCAACCGCGCCAGCAGCATCAGTGGCACTGGATGGCGGGCTAGCCCTTTTTTTAAGCGTTCTGGGGCATCATCGTATGCTACTTCACCGACTACGAGCGTATAAAAACCGACGATCGTGCCATCGGCCAAGCCGATATAGGTTTGTGAGGCACTGGCTTGCTGGTTTGACAATGCAAAGCGTGATAGGAAGCGATTGAGGGCATCTTCACCACAGTCGAAATTCTCGACGGCATGATGCCTAGTCAGCTTCTCAATCCCGAACACCGTCATACTGAAGCGTCCCGCTCGAAGATACTGGGTTCGTTTAGCAAGCGTTCCATCCGTGAATGACGACGAGGTGGCGCGTCGAGAGCTGCCATGAAAGCCATCCATTGTTGGCTATCTAGTCCAAAATGCTGCCGATCTGCCAGGGTTTCATCTGCGCGAGCTAATGCACTTTCTAATACGAAGTCACTCACACTCCGGTTCGCGGCGGCGGCGGCACTTTTGAGCTTTTGTTTGGCAAGTGGGGTCAGGCGCAAATCCAACTTTTCCGAACGGGTTACGATGGTTGACATAATTTTTTCCTCTCCTAAACCGATTCTATCACAAAAGCCAGACAATGTAATGACAAATATCGAGCCAGCGATCGCATCAACAAGTCCCCAAATCGGGCATTGACCATCGTCCCAAACCGATTTTTGGGACGATTTCCTCAAAGTAAGTATTTCTCCGAATACCCAGATTGTCTACGCCAGAGCCATCGCTGATTTCTGTCGCCGCATCTATCAGTGTCAGGCAGCGACACCCATCCTCTCTCAATTTCTCTCCCTCCCCCAAGCCGAAGCAGTCTATCAACTACTCCACTATCGACAACTATTAATTGTCGCAAAATTAGCCCCCAGTACGATCAACGTCCGACTTTCCGCCCTAAAGTCCCTCGTCGAGTACGCCCGCAAATTAGAGCGATGTACCTTTAGCCTCGAAGATGTCAAAGGTCTAAAAGTCGAGACTTATCGAGATACCACAGGCATCACCATATCAGAGTTTAAGGACACAATCGTCCTCCCAGATCGAACGACGACAATCGGCATCAGAAACTATGCCATCCTCCGGCTACTGTGGGACAATGCCCTTCGCCGCAACGAAATCTGTAGCTTAGATCTGGGTGATTTTGACAAATCTGGGCGGCTGTGGATTTTGGGGAAAGGCAAGATTCAAAAAAGTCCCATCGACTTAGCTGCCACCACCACGAGTGCGATTGGGGAGTGGTTGGCAGTCAGAGGTAATGCTCACCAAGAAGACCCGCTGTTTATCAGCTTAGATCGGCGCAGTCACGGACATCGATTGGATGGCAGTAGTATCTATCGGTTGGTGCGGAAATTTAGCAAAGCAGCAGGGATCGATAAAGTCATTTCGCCCCACCGGATTCGGCATAGTGCGATTACCGCCTACTTAGATGTTAGTGGGGGCAATATTCGGGCCGCCCAAGGACTGAGCCGTCATGCTAACCTCAATACCCTGACCCGCTATGATGATAATCGGCATAAATATCAGGCTCAGGCTTCTAATGTTTTAGCCGATCTAGTCTAATCACACCAACATCCCAGCCATTTCTTGAATTCGCGCCGCCCACGTCTGAGTTAAGGTCGAGATTTCCAATCGACTGGCATCGTTAGTCCAAGTCTGTTGCCAGTGGATGTGCCATTGGGACAACTGGCGTTGGATTTGGGCGAGTTCAAACGCCCGATCGACATCTAGATCGATCGCTGTCAGTTCCAAAAATACTTTGCTTTCGCGGATGAGTGCCAATACGGTCTCCGTATCAGCTCCATCCACACTCAAAGCACCAATCCGCAGGAAATTCTGCGCCAATCGTTCCATCCGTACAGACAGTCGTTCGCACCGAAAGGCGATTTCTGAGGTAGTCCAGTTATTCATACACCTCCTAGTAACCGATAAATTACTTGTTGCACTCGATTGCAAATTGCCGGATCTAGAATTTGCATCGATCTATTCTGACGCGGACGCAGATTTACCATCGATTCATAGAAAATTTCTTGAGTAATGGGATTCCAACTTGCACCCCAAATATCCACCTGCTGACTACCATTATCTAGCAAAATACCTTCACAGTCAGAGTGCATTTCCCCACCACCTGCCAAAATTTGCTGACGGACATCTACAACTGTTTTGATATAAAAGCGATTGGCTTGGAGCATCTCCGTAATTTGGTTGGGTGTGGCAGGTTCATACAAAATATGGATGAGCAAGGGTAAAATTTCAAGTCGATTTTCTTTAACCTACCAGATTTTGGAGCGGTTCGGGAAAATATGGTTCAAAATCACTCTAATTAGTTCCGCTCCAAATTCAATATCAACTTCAGGCTGAACGTTGCGATTAAATTTTGATTAGTCACAATTTGGGTAAATCTGTGAGCTTTTCGATCGAAAACTCCGAAATTCAGGAATTACCCCCAACCCAATTCTGGTATAAACTCTGGGGAAATCATATACCGCTAATACGGTTTAGCGGTATATTTAGATAAAGAGGAAAATAAGTAAAGATTTTGAGGGTAATTATGTCGATGGTAAAACATTACAACTTACGGTGTTAATCATTACAAAAATCCGCCCGCATCTCACATCGCGCAGCAATGGAGCCACCCACTACTAGCACCACCACCACCACCAACTCTTTTGTCCTCGATGCCGATGAATTAATTAAGATATTTACCAACTTCCTCAAATTTGACGTTGCCGCTGGCGGTGCTAGTGCGGAAACTATCCGCACCTATTGGTGCGAAGCTCGGCAATACTTACTATGGTGTGAAACCAATCAACTCCAACCCCTAACTGTGACGCGAGATGCGATTAAAATCTATCGCCACTATCTGGTCGAGCAGAAATACAAACCAGCTACCATTTCCCTCAAACTCGTTACCATCAGTCGGATGTATGATGCAGCAATGGAATACGGGCTAATCTCACAGAACCCTGTCTGGGGCGTAACAGCACCCAAACATCGGGGCGATCCGGCTGACTCGATTACCTATCTTACGGCGACTGAGGCTGAAACTTTACTCCAGGCTCCACTGACTAAATCCACTCCCCTCAAAGTCCTCCGCGACCGCTTCTTATTGGGGTTAATGACGCTGGAGGGAGTAAGGTCGATGGAAGCATCTCACGCTAATGTGGGGGATATCGTCCGCCTGGAGACTGGGGTGGGGATTACCGTAGCCAGTAAGCGACAACAACGGATCGTCCCGCTGATTCCCGACTTGGTGGATTTACTCGATCGGTATT
>JBBRVB010000365.1:0-4527 GCA_038247275.1 Chroococcales cyanobacterium | reverse complement strand
ATCTGCGATCCGAATATGGTAAAGGTTGGCAATTGTCGGCGGCTCAAGACTATGAGTTTGCCAGTTAATTTAATTGATAATTGATAATTGGGTTTTTAAGGTGGGGTCTGCTTAGTGCGTTTCCATGGTCGGGAAACCCGACCGGAACGCATCCGCTAAATCCCCATCTTAAAAACAATCCACCTAAACGGTGGGGGATTTAAACCCCTGCTCTTTGTTAATGAGCCTAACTAGCCACACGCAGCTTCGGAATGTGACCGATCGAGTGCATTGCATGGTTTGATCCGAGCGACCAATGATGATGCATCGATCTTTGGTTTTCAAGAACGCTTTTTTGGGATGTTAATTGAAAACTATGCAGGTAATTTTCCGCTGTGGTTGGCACCAATTTAAGTGCGTTGATTACCTGTAACTGAGGAAGTGAGAGATGATGGCGATCGAGTCACAAACTACGCTCAAACAAGCTGGCTTTCGAGTCGAACTCGATCGCGGAGCGTCTCCTATGGAGAATCGTCGTCACGAATGTTTGGGTAAAATGATTCGCACGGCGGAATCAAAAAAAATGAGTAGAGTGAGATCTGGAGAAAATCGCCAACGCATGAGCCATAAATGTCAACTGTCAACTGAGTTAACTATCTACCGCTTGACAAAATGTACATAAACCAAAGAATTCTAACGTATGATAAAAGACTTTAAGCGATTGTTTTTGTTCTAACTCAGCGGGAGCATCCCACTTTTTAAAATTTTGAAAGAGAAAAATACCCTCGATCGCTGAACCGCCTGATGAGTGGTTCTTGCTACTTTATTCTACAGCTAAGTAATAAAAAGTGGGATGCTCCCTAACTCAGCTTCGATCTGACAAACTGGACAAGCATCAATCGTCATCGATTTACTACATCGCAAACAAGTAAAATAATGCTGATGTTTTTGAACTAGACTATATAAAGATTCACCTTCGGTTGAATTGCGACTTTGAACCAATCCTTGCAATCTCAATACTTCTAGTCCGCGATACACAGTTGCGAGTCCCAAGGTTTTATGAGTATGCCGCAATTGAACATATAGATCCTGGGTAGAAATTTCACACTCAATTGTTTCGAGAGTTTTGAGAATACGCTCTTGATGGGGAGTTAATCGAGCGATTACATCAGTACTACTCATATTTTCAGTTTTGGATAAAAGACTATATAGTTTTGCCGAACCATATAACATTGATTATTACTATCTTGACACTAACTCGAAATTTTAACTATCGGTAATATTTCTAAAGATCGATCTCTGAATGCCTCAAATGCGATTTTCATTGGCAAATTTATTGGTAACGCATTTTGACGTTAGTGAGAGCCAGCCGTGTGGTACGGGTAAAAGCTTGGCGTTGGCGGATCTCCTGCTCCTTATAAGATCGCTAAATCTGCCCAACTAATCTCGATCGCTGCTACATTAATAATAGCTACTTGCAATAATATGATTAGATTGTCGCCTGACATTATTACTAATTACTAGATTACTAGCGATATCGCAATCCTAAATGAATTGTGAGCATGTCTTCTTCTCTTCTATGCGCCCTCTGCGGATGGTGTGCGGTTAAAATAATTTTATGACTGATTTAGGATTGCGATATCGCCTTGACGCGCAAATTCACGGCTCAATTAGCGCGTCAAGGCACGATCCGCCACTTAGCCAACCATCAGCTATCGATCGATCTGTCTGCTCCTTCGATCCAGCTTCCCAAAAACTACTCGAACATCTCGCGACATCAACCAGACACAGCTCGATCGTTTTGATTGAATTTATCGATAAAAACTATAGAAAATCTCTATGAAAAGTAACATTTTCTTAATTTAAAACTACTAATCATATTTCCTTGAAATACGGTATTCTGATAATGATTAGAATAATTTAATTATATGTTGGAAGCATTCACATTGGCGACAATATTATGTGGATTTTTCGGCATCATTTTCAAACAGAATTTGGTGATGAAAATTTTCGCAATGGATGTGATGAGTACGGGGGTAATTGCCTATTATGTGCTGATTGCTGCCCGTGGGGGTTTGATTACGCCGATTATTGGCAATGCCCAGCAGAATGGCACCTACGCCGATCCAGTCCCCCAAGCGGTGATTTTAACAGCGATCGTGATTGGGTTTTCAATTCAGGCTTTAATGCTAGTTGGGGCGATGAAATTGGCACAGGATCATCCAACATTGGATACCCGTGAGATCGAGAAAGGCAATACTCCATGAATACGCTGACGATCGCCTGGATTGTTTTACCATTTATAGCTGGATTTAGCATTTTTTTATTACCAAAACTCGACCGCTATCTGGCAATGCTAGCCACGATCGGTTCGGTGGGGTATGCGTTGCAGATCATAGTTTCTCGATCGCCGATCGCGCTTGAGTTACTCGATAATTTCGGGGTGACTTTATTAATAGATTCACTCAGCGGTTATTTTATCCTCACCAATGCCCTCGTCACTGCTGCGGTAATTCTCTACTGTTGGCAAAGTGAGAAAGCGGATGCGCTCCGCGCGGGTTCCCCGCGCAAGGAAGCGCACCAAGCAGCGGCGTTTTTTTATGGGCAATTAATTATCCTGCATGGCAGTCTGAATGCGGCGTTTGCCTGTACGGATTTTATCAGTTTGTATGTTGCCTTGGAGGTAAGTGGCATTGCTGCGGCACTTTTAATTGCATATCCGCGTACGGATCGCTCGACTTGGGTGGCGTTGCGGTATCTGTTTGTCAGCAATGTGGCGATGTTGTTTTATCTTGTCGGCGCGGTGCTAGTCTATAAAGCGCACCATTCCTTTACCTATGCAGGTTTACGCGGATCGCCGCCGGAGGCACTGGCGTTGATCTTTATGGGGTTGCTGACGAAGGGCGGGGTATTCGTCTCTGGTTTGTGGCTACCACTGACTCACTCAGAATCAGAAACGCCAGTTTCGGCGATGTTATCGGGAATTGTGGTCAAAGCGGGGGTATATCCGCTGGCACGGTGTGCATTAATTTTAGATGAGATCGATCCGATTATTCGAGTTTTTGGTGTCGGGACGGCGGTTTTAGGCGTTTCCTACGCGGTGTTTGAGAAGGATACCAAACGGATGTTGGCATTTCACACCGTTTCTCAATTGGGCTTTATGCTGGCAGCTCCTGAAGTGAGTGGATTTTATGCCCTGACGCATGGCTTAGTTAAATCGGCACTATTTATGCTGGTGGGAGCTTTACCGAGTCGCAATTTTAAGGAACTACAGCAGCAACCGATCGATCGCCGGCTCTGGATTGCCTTAGCGATCGCCGGATTCTCGATTTCTGGGTTTCCCTTACTATCAGGGTTTGGGGCGAAAGTATTGACGATGAAAAATCTCTTACCGTGGCAAGAAATTGCGATGAATATGGTGGCGGTGGGAACGGCAATTTCCTTTGCTAAGTTGATTTTTTTACCCCATCAAAAAGACGGACTTACTAAAACTGTGACACTGGGCTTTTGGCTGGCGATCGGTTTATTACTAGGGGGACTAGTAGTCGCAAATATTATCTATTTTGAGGCGTATGATGCCACAAATACCATCAAAGCGATCGCGATTATTGCGGTGGGTTGGTTAGCTTATGCCGCGATCTTTAGGCGAACGGGACTCAAGCTACCTCGGATGTTCGAGCAATTCGAGGATTTAATCGGTGTGATGACGGTGGTGACAATTTTACTATTTTGGGCAACATTTGTATGAGTGGTTATCTAAACATCATGCTCTTGCAACGCAACAATTGCTTTGACGACGAGGCTTGTTGGCTATTCACTGACCGTAAGTACATCATTTTGAGCCAGAGAGCCATCTTCGAGATGGACGATCCGATCGGCTACGTCCAAAATCCGGTTATCATGAGTCACCATGAGAATTGTAGTCCCTTGTTCTTTGGCTAATTTCTGCATGATCTCGACGATTTCTCGTCCTGATTTACTGTCTAGTGCGGCAGTGGGTTCGTCCGCTAGTACGAGCTTAGGATGGCTCATTAGGGCACGGGCGATCGCGACGCGCTGTTTTTGACCTCCAGAGAGATTATCGGGGTAGTAGGACTTGCGCTCGCTCAATCCGACGGCATCGAGCATTTCTGTCGCCCGATCTTTGATTTCTTTACTACTCATTTGGGGGTGGAGTTGCCCTGCCATTTGGACATTTTGTTGAGCAGTCAAAGACTTGAGCAAGTTGTGCGCTTGGAAGATATAGCCGATATTGCGCCGGACTGCGATGACTCGGCGTTGACTCGCCCCCACCATTTCCACCCCTAACACTTTCATACTGCCCTCTTGAGGCGATCGCAAGCCACCCGATAGTGTCAATAGTGTCGTTTTCCCCGAACCAGATGGCCCCGTCATCAGCACGATTTCACCTTTACCAATTTGGAGGTTGATATCAAACAATACTTGTTTTTTGAGATTACCTTTTCCAAAGTAGTGATTGAGCTGATGGACATCAACGACAATATTATTGTCGAAGTCACTACTATCGCTCTTTACTAAATCTGCTTT
>JBBRVB010000364.1:0-4533 GCA_038247275.1 Chroococcales cyanobacterium | reverse complement strand
TGCACCTTTGAATTTCATGATGCCACGATCGAGATCTGACATAGCTATTATTTAGAAAGAATAATGTCCTTATATCAGTATACTCACATCTTGCACCAGTAGATAAGAACTGATGAAATCTCCTCAAAACGTACAACGTACTCCTAAGTCCTAAAACTATCCACTATTCACTATCCACTATCCACTAAAAAACTAGTAATTATGTTTTGGTGCAAGATATGAGTATACCCAAGATTGCTAATCGACAACCGATCTCGTAGCGTATTGGCGGTAATCGACCGATGCTAAGATATGGTAATTCGATGTCGCAGCAGAGGCTATCCCAACACCAATATGATTGTGGGCATTGCAGTAGAAAATATCTCCAAATGCTTTGGCAACTTCCAAGCTGTCGATCGCGTCAATCTCGAAATCGCTCAAGGTGCGCTGATCTCCATCCTCGGCCCTTCCGGTTCGGGTAAATCCACTCTGCTCAGACTAATCTCTGGACTGGAAACACCCGACGAAGGACGGCTGTGGCTTGCTGGCAATGATGCCACCCAGCAGAGCGTCCGAGAACGCAATATCGGCTTTGTCTTCCAAAATTATGTCCTATTCAAACATCTGACGATCGGTCAAAATATCGCATTTGGCTTAGAGATTCGATCGATCTCAGCCTCAAAAGTCAAACCAAAGGTTGCCGAACTCCTCGACTTAATTCAACTTAGCGGTTTGGGAGATCGCTACCCCGCCCAACTTTCTGGCGGACAACGCCAACGCGTTGCCCTAGCCAGAGCCTTAGCCATCGAACCCAAAATCCTCCTCCTAGACGAACCCTTTGGAGCTTTGGATGCCAAAATCCGCAAAGATCTCCGCGCCTGGTTGCGTCAACTCCACGATCGATCTCGCATCACCACCGTATTTGTCACCCACGATCGATCGGATGCAATGGCAGTTGCCGATAAAATTGTCATCATGAATAAAGGACGCATCGAACAATTCGGCACCCCCAGTGAGATTTACAATCATCCCACCAATGCGTTTGTCATGGGATTTGTCGGGCCAGTAAATATGCTCCCCAGTAGCGCAAATATCTTCCAATGTAACGGCTTTAAATCTACCACTCCCCAGATGTTTTTACGTCCTCAAGATATTGCGATTGAAACTGGATCGAGTACTCATAATGTCGCTGCAAAAGTCAATCGAGTCACCCATCTTGGCTCAGAAATTCAAGCCGAATTAGCTCTAGATGATGGGCAAGTAATCACCGCCAATTTAACGCGAGAACGATTCGAGGAGCTACAACTCGCACCTCATCAGCAGGTATTTGTCAAGCCCAAATCCGCAAAATCTTTTCCGATCGATTATTCCATTTGATTAACTGATGATTTACGAAAGTATTGCTATTGGGGACGATTGAAGAGATATTCTTTAATTCGATTTTGCTCTGTTTGCACTCCCAGAATATCATTAGACATTCCAGCCAGACGTAAATCGATCGTATTAATACGACTATCGATAATTTGCACCCGTTCTTCGATCTTTTTTAATTGGGATGAAAGTTGTTGGATATCGGTCGAAAGTTGTCGATTATCACTACGGAGATCGTTAAGTTGAGATGAAAGTTGTCGATTATCGCTACGTGCATCATTTAGTTGACGTTCAAAGCTACCAAATCCGATTTGGATTGCATTAATCAGGCTATCTAGCTTCTGTTCGACTTGCTCTAAGCGTTCTTCTGACATTGGATGTTAAACCGGAAGTCTTTGTGCGGTACGTACTTAAATACTATCACAGTGGATCGCGATCGGTAAAATGCCTTCCAGCTCGAAAGGCTGTAGATGGATGCGAGCGAAACCAAATTAGAGAGTTAGATGTTATTTATGTGAGTGGTATCGCTGGTTAAGATAAATCTTACAATACTCGATCGAGTCCACCTTGTTGGACTAAGTGAAGTAGTTTAAGTGCCGTACCAGTAGGTCTTTTTTGTCCGATTTCCCATTTTTGAACTGTCGATAAACTCGTATTTAAAATCGCTGCAAATACTGCTTGACTTACATTAGTCGATTCGCGAATTTGCTTGATTTGGCTTGGTTCTAAAGGTTCGTTGGCGTAGCCTCTCTGAAAGAGAATCGCAGGTAAACACAATCTATCAAATTCACGCATTGTCACCCGATCCATTACGCCAGCTTCATATAAATCCTTTGCTGTCTCGTGGACTGCCTCAAGAATCAGCGATTTCTTCTTCCGCATTGCAATTTACCTCTATTAATTTACTTTCCAGTATTTCTTTTTCCAGATTTTCTGGAGTGAGCGACAATAATTCAGATACCATTAAAATTCTGTCGAACGGATCGCGGTGATATAATGGTAACGAGCGATAAATTTGAACGTCTGAAAAAGAGATCGGGAGAATTTTAATATCTAATCGTTGTAAATCGATTTCGAGATTTTCAAACGGACGTTGGATTTCCAGTTTATTTAGTCCGAGTTTGATTGCGATTTCCTAAAGACTAGCGATACTGACAAATACATCATTATCTTTACTTTCGATGGTATTCATCGCTAGAGTACTGAGGTTAGGATCTGCTTGGAGATACCAGAGTAGGGCATGGGTGTCTACTAGGACTCTCATTACATATAGTCCTCAAAATCAGCCAATGGTTCGTCAAAGTCAGTATGGATAGTAATGTCTCCTTGCCACAAACCAAATCCCTGTCTTTTATTTGACGTAGCGGCGGGTTCTGGCTGAGATTTAGCTCTGAATTCGAGAAACTCAACGAAGGTTAATATTTGCTGTTGTAAGTCTGGTGATAAGTTGCGGATCTTGTCGATCGTGATTTGCTCGATCGGATTCATAGTAAGTTAGTGCGTAGTTCGCTACTAGATCTTAGCAAGTATCGGCTCGATTGCTATCGCAGACGGCAAGCCGTTCGTGTTTGTGGTATAGATTGCTGACGCAGACGGCAAGCCGTTCGAGAGGATCGTTGGCGTAGCCTACCGTAGGTAATCGAATCTTCCATTCTGCGATCCACAGATTAATAGCTATGCAAGTTCAACCCACAAATAAATTTGCTAGGTGTTGGCGGATACTAGGAGATCGAAATCCAAGAATGATATCTTTGGGTGCAACACCGCACTGAATTAGTTCTCGATCGATATAAATTTCGGTACTATTGTGTTGAATCCAAATCTGTCCTTCGATAATATCCAGTTGCATCGCACAACCGTAGATCCGGTATTCATTTCGCCATTCATTGTGCATCACTAAATAACGATCTCGATCGTTATCAAAAATTAGCTGGGCGTTGGCATCATCTTTAATAAAATCTTCCAGAAAATCGCGAACAATTTGACGGTATTCAGTTATTCTATCCACTGGTCGATTTCCTCTTTGTTAGGATTGTATACGATTAGTCGGACTTTGTACCGTTCGATGACGGTTTTGGCGGGTTCAAATCGGAGAAACATTTGGTAGGTATCTATAGGGACAGCCAGATAGAGCGTTCGTTCTGGCTCTTGGGATACTTCGTTGGCGGAGCCTCTCGGAACGAGAATTGCAATGAGATAATTTAGGAATTGCCCAAGGGCGGTATGAAATTCGGAAATGGTTGAGCCACCAGCAAAACTTTTGACCTCTACTGCTATTTTACGCCCTTCTTTCTCGGCGGCGATCGCTTCTTCGGCGGCTCAATCGATATAGACATCAGCAACGCCGTAGCGCAATTGGTAAGGATCTGCGGTGATGCGCCAACCATCTTTTTGGAGGGCAGTTTTAACGGTGTTGTGAAAGAGGTCTTTTGCCATGACGAGGAGAAGTGAGCAGTTTGCCTTCGATCGATAGTATTCTCGATTCTATTATCAATTACACGAGATCGCTCGAATCCCCAATTCTATTATCCATATATTAATATGAGGATCGCTATGCAGACTTCGATAGAAAAAGCAGGGCGGGCAACGCGCTCATCCTGCTACTAACATCAGACTAATCTCACAACTAGTTGTTGTCCAATTCCTTCAGTAGATCTTTTCGTATGCGTTCTTCTTGCTTCCTGATCTGACCTGGAATGGTAAACAAATCCATTCCCATCATAATTACTAGTAACCCTAGAGACAGAATACCAGCACCCAACACAGGATTCGAGCCTTCTGCTACAACAGCAGGATCGGATGCAACGGCAAATCCGCCTAGTGTCAAGAAAAGACCAATGAATAGAAGAATGTTGTAGACAATGCCCATAATGGGTTTACCCATATAGAACTTATGTACGCCAATCGATCCGAAGAAAAGATAAAGAAGGTAGGTGGTTGTAATACTTTTCCGATTACGGTCTAGCTCCGCATTGAAAATGACTAACTCACGATCTGTCAACTGTTTTTGAGCATTAATAGTATTCATTCTTGTCGATCCGTAGATTGGAATATACAGTTTCTAGTATTCCCATTTCACTACCCTATAATTACTACGGAATATTAATTTCCTTGAGATTCAATTACCCCTTCCGCCTCATTCACCATCAACCGCAACCGCTCCACCGTCTCCGGTGCCACCTC
>JBBRVB010000363.1:0-4536 GCA_038247275.1 Chroococcales cyanobacterium | reverse complement strand
TATTCCCCTATTTTGTACGGGAAACAACTAATTTTTGTGGCGGAAGCAAGAAATCTATTAATTTTTCTTGCTCGACGACGTAAACTAAGCTCTCCTTATAAACTGCTAAGACTTCAGCCTGACCGATTTTCGTCATGAATTCAGCAGCATGACCTGGATAAACAGTGGTTTTACCGCACAGTACTACAGCTTTGATGATTGTTCGATTGCGATCTGTTCTAGAAGTCCCCAGTAGGGGGCTTTTCAAATCTTTGAGATCGAGTATTGATTTGAGCTTTTCGGTTGTGCGTGTCATAGCATCCCATGAACGAGCTTTTTTACCTTTTTTATAAACAAAGAAGTCTTGCTTATCTTCTCTCCACCTAACTGCACCATTCGCATAATTCCTAAGTAGTAAAGCGAATGGTCTTTTGTCAGGCATTTTGACAAATAAATCTATCAAGTAATTATTAGTTTTAACTCCCGCCGTAATTGTGATCCCCTGAGAGCCAAAGCGTTCTAGGAGCATTGATGTGATCAGATATAGCCGCTCAACCCTTGCAAGTGATTCGGCTGTGTAATAAGTAATAGTTCCAGATCCGCTCACTAACAAAGGATAAAGGGGAGAGGCTAAAGAGGCAACACTAGCGACACCAGCAAGGTAACAAATTTTCTTGAGACGATTAATCTTCAGATCTAATCTCTCCAAAATTTCTTCATTTTGGATAAAATCACCTTCAGGATTACTAATTAATGGATTAATAACATCGTCGTGAAGTAAATCAATAAAGTTTTCTGTGACTATATTATTGATATCCATAATTAACTCGGCCTCAATTTATGCAATCGGAGGTATGCGATCGACGATACTATATCCTCATTATTGATCATTCCTAACAGTTGACACATTTGAGTAAATACGCTATTGTGTATTTACTGAAAAACGTATTTCTGTAAATAATGATCGTCTCCATCCAGAATCAGAAAGGCGGAGTGGGTAAAACGACGCTGGCAATTCACCTCAGTCATGCACTGAGTATGATGCCAGCCAAAGTATTACTAGTTGACGCAGACCCACAAGGATCGGCGCGAGATTGGGCAACGGCGCGAAAAGATGAGCCACCCTTTACAGTGATCGGACTAGATCGCCCAACCATCCACCGCGACCTACCCAGCATGGCGAAGAACTACGACCACGTTGTCATAGATGGGCCACCACGGGTCAGCGAACTTGCTCGGTCAGCGATCGCCGCTGCGGATTTAGTTCTCATCCCAGTTCAGCCCAGTCCCTACGATGTCTGGGCGGCACAGGAAGTCATTGACTTAATCACAGAGGCTTCTGTATTTAAAGAAAACCTGAAATCTGCATTTGTAATTAACCGTAAAATTACAAATACGGCAATCGGTCGGGATGTCCTCACCGCATTGGCAGACTTTAACCTTCCCATTTTACGATCGCAGGTCTGCCAACGGATAGCCTTTGCCGAATCAGCCGCCACAGGTCAGACAGTGTTGGAGATTGAGCCTAAAGGTCGGGCGGCAAAAGAGATTATAACTTTGGCTAAAGAAATATTGGAGGTGGGAAACAATGGCTAAACAAGTTGCCTTTGGTGGTAAACCGAAAAAACAACCAGACATCGAAAACTGGGTGGACAACCGTGAAGTTCCCCAACCGGAAGTGGAAGCAGCGATCGCAATGTCTGAAGTCGAACCGACACCAAAAGAATCTAAGTTGAAGCGGCTGACCTTGGACATACCCGATGAACTGCATCGGAAAATTAAAGGGAAGGCGGTGGCGGAGGGAGTCACGATGGTCGAGATGCTCCGAAAACTGTTGGAGACAAATTACGGATAATCGTATTTCTGCAAATACAGAAATCAGTAGTTACTGTTGAAATAGTTGAAGCTTGTCATGAATATATCCCATCAACTTATAACCCCAACTCAATCTGGTGGCTGAATGACGTTTCCAACCTGGGCAACCGCTCTATTAAATCGTTAAATGCCAACTGACGAAGCTTTCGACTTTGGCGCAAACGGCGACTTACAGGTAACTTCAACTTCAAACCTGGATTATTCTTCCACTTGTCTCCTACATGAGTATAAATCGCTGTCGTCCTGAGATCCGCATGACCTAATAACTCCTGCACCTGCCTTAAACCCACCCCATTTTGTACCGCTAACGTCCCCGCCGTATGTCGCAAACTATGGGCCGAGATCTTCCGTCCTGGCTGGTGCTTCAAATCCACCTCATTCAAGTAATGGTCTACCAGATACCGCATTCCCCGCCGCGATAATCGCTCTCCAGAGCATTGATGCCCGAAACTAATAAACAATGGGTCGGTTAACGTACTATCGAACCCTGCTGCCCTTCTGAGGGTCAAATAGATATCCAATAGCTTCGCCAATTCGGGAGTCAGGGGAATCGTCCGCACTCGGCGTTTGCCATCCAGCTTCAACCCCACCTCCTTGCCCAAACGTTTGATATCCGCCAAATTACACCGATATAACTCCACCGTCCGCGTTCCCTCGATCGTCATCAAACCGAGCAACAACCGATCGCGCACCAATTTCAATTCATCGCTGTGGTCGATCCCTTGCAGCAACCGATTGGCTTCATCTTGCTCCAAATAAGTAATCGTTTGCGCTGGGTGGGTAGAAGTTCGGGGTGGCTTAATTCCATGCGCGGGATTATAGAACAGCAACCCATACTCAATCGCCGCATCATAAAATCTTCGCACGGCGGATAATTTCAAGGCGATCGTATTGCGTCCGTACCCATGCCCGACGAGGTGGTGACGGTAAACCTTAATCGTGTCTCGATTGGCCGTACTCGGATCGACAGATTGCTGCTGGCACCACTGAAGGTAAGCTTTAACTTGGCTCCAATAGGCGATAATCGTTTCCGCGCTGGCGGCTCCATCGGCAACATCGAAGCTTAAAAAATGGGTGAACACCTTAATTAGATTATCGGCATCGAGGACGGGGGGAACGGCTGTGGCATCTGTGGCGGTGACGTTCGGTATTGGGTCATCCATTGCAGTCGTCCCCAGTCCATTAGTAGTTTTGCATCCCTATTATTAATAGTACCGTTAGCAAACGTTTGAAAACGTGTCAGCAGTAGAGAAATCGTCGATCTCTAGTCGCTCTCTTGCAGTTACCGATTGAAATGTTCTGAAACTTGCTGACAATAACAACTATTAGCAGTAGCAAACCACCACAATTAAAAAGTTGTGCTAAACTAATTTGGGCACAACTTTTTTGCCATGCTCGAACCAAATCGATGATTCCACCCTTTGACGAGCGCGGTTATCTACCCCAGGGCATCTACGAACCAACATGGGATGAGTTCTGGGAGCGGTTTGGCACCAACAACTATCGCAAACAACTGCTCACAGGCTTGCGATTGGCTCTGGGCAATCTGAAACTAGCTGGCTGTTGGCGGGTATATATTGGCGGTAGCTTTGTCACCGAGAAGGAACGACCGAATGACTACGATGGTTGCTTTGACATTTTTGGGATCGACGAAGATCTTATCGATCCGATTTTTCTGCAACCAGATCTGGCGGCGCAACGCACTAAATTTTGTGGTGAATTAGTCCCGAATGCAGCAATGGCGGGGTTTTTCCAAACCGATAAAAACGGCAATCCCAAAGGAATTATCGTCTTAGATCCGACTGCTATCCCCTAATTAGTTCAAATTACTGCGAGGAATAATCGATCGTGATTCAAAATAAACATCAATATAAAGTCACTAATTCTAAGCTCAAAGAATTAGAGCAATCTTTAGTAAATCTAGCTGATAATCCCGAAGGATTGTCCGAACGTCTTTGGCAATCTCAGCAAGCAGGAGTACGAGTGTGGATCGACCGACTGACAGCAGAAATTGCCGAATATGACGGGCTGCAACAGGGCGCATCGGTCTTCAAGATTTCTTCCCTGACCGAACTACCGATCGCCTTAATTAAAGCTAGAATTGCTAGCGGCATGACCCAAAAAGAACTCGCCGAAAAAATTGGGATTCAAGAGCAGCAAATTCAACGCTATGAAGCCAATCATTATGATTCAGCTAGCTTCGAGCGATTGCGTGAAGTATTTGTTGCTCTGGGCATGAGTTTTAAAGAAATAGTCATGGAAATCGAGGAGTCTGCTACGCTTCCAAAATCACTATAAAAGACAGTCGCTCGGCAGCTCGGCACGATCGATCTAACGATTTGCAAATTGCGGCGAAAGCCATTGCTGGCGATTATAGCGATCGCTATAATCGCCAACCAGCAGCAAAATACTTGGAGTCGCTGGTGGGTATAGATTTATTGTCATAACATCACTTCCAGGTAAGGTTTAATTACCGTTCCCACGCGGCAAATTTGGGCATAGTCTAAAATCGGTGCAAAGTTCGCCCGTTGACGTTCTTTGTAACCTGAGTTCGATGAGGCTAAGCCTCATCAAACTCAGATAGGACAACACATCCAGGTGGATAACAGACTGCCCATAAATTTTGGCACAGCAAAGCTAACAATTAATGTGATTAATAATTGAAAATATTTAGTTAAATTA
>JBBRVB010000362.1:0-4538 GCA_038247275.1 Chroococcales cyanobacterium | reverse complement strand
CAATGGTGCGGCGGGAAAGATGGGCTTAGAAGTCATCAAAGCAGTCGCTAATGCCCCAGATCTGGTATTGCTGGGCGCGATCGATCGCAACCCTAAGCTACTAGGCGAAGATATCGGCGAAATCGCTGGCTGTGGAGCCTTGGAGATACCTGTAATGAACGATCTTCAAGCAATCCTCGCGATGGCATCCCAGGAAAAACAAGCCGCCGTGATGGTCGATTTTACCCATCCTGACAGTATCTACGAAAACGTGCGATCGGCGATCGCGTATGGTGTGCGGCCAGTAGTTGGTACCACTGGATTGAGTACCAACCAAATTCAGGAATTAGCCGAATTTGCTGACAAAGCGAGTACTGGTT
Source organism: Chroococcales cyanobacterium (assembly GCA_038247275.1). GTDB lineage: Bacteria > Cyanobacteriota > Cyanobacteriia > Cyanobacteriales > Chamaesiphonaceae > Chamaesiphon. The sequence goes on along the minus strand of JBBRVB010000362.1, from coordinate 4,179 downwards.
GCCTAATTATCCCCAATTTCTCGATCGGGGTAATCTTAATGCAGCAAGCCGCCATCCAAGCCGCCAAATTCTTTGAACACGTCGAAATCATCGAACTTCACCACAACCAAAAAGCCGATGCCCCCAGTGGTACCGCCATCCAAACCGCCCAACTACTCGGCGAACTTGGCAAAACCTTCAACCCGCCCAGCGTCACCGAATCCGAAAAGATCGCAGGTGCTAGAGGTGCCATCGCCGACGAAAATATCCGCATTCATAGCATCCGACTCCCCGGCTACATCGCCCACCAAGAAATCATCTTTGGTGCGCCCGGTGAAATCTACCTACTCCGCCACGACACCACCAATCGATCGTGCTACATGCCTGGAGTCCTCCTCGCCATCCGCAAGATTTTGGGATTAAAATCATTGGTATATGGATTAGAAAAGATTCTCTAACTAACGGTAGGACTATCAAAGATGATGCTGGTGGGTACTGCCCACCCCACTGGCTCTAACAACTGGGAATATCAACTTAAATTTTACATTTCTCGATAAAGATCGATCTCAGATGGCACAAAAAAACTGGAGATATTTTTTCGGCTTGGTAATTAGTACGATCGCCCTAATAATTCCAGCTACTGTTGTTTATTCAAGAGCAGAAGGGAGGGTGAATTTACCTCGCAAGTCAAATATGACTTGTCAGCAATCGATCGATTCGGTGAAGAAATACTTAATCAAGAATGGTTACTATAGTCTCAAGCCAACGCCAGGATTATCCGCAGGAGAAGTATTCAACTCTAAGATTAAAATCGATAAAAATCGAATTCAGAATAGTTACTATGACTATCCGATCGATCGAACGGAACTAGTTTCAATTTATCTTGCTGGCGATGCTAAAAAGGTACTAAGAAATTTTGGTAGTTCGCAGCAATTGATGGCAAGTCTGAGTGCCCAGATTATTGCTGGATGCGATCGAGTTGGGATGGTAGAATTTAGTGCGCCTTGGGAAGAATTTGTCAGACCTGTTGGTTATTTTCCAGATAATACGGTGCGGACTTTTTCTTGGATTGAAAGTAGGGATGAGTCGGAAATTAGAACGGGAAAGTATCCCAATCAAAGGGTGGTTGTGACACCGACTGGTTCGATATCGATGTATAAGTGGGGATATTATTATTCACCTTGATGCTACCGATTTATTTCTTTCTAGCGATCGACATTTATCAATATTAGATCGATCGCTTGAATAATCGCTTCTTTGTGGGTCATACAAATGCTTTAGCAGTAAGACGATACTATTATTTTAATCGGTGTGATGTGTAAAGGATGATTTACAGGGCGATCGATTCTACCACATCGGCGCAGTTTGGTACTTCGTCCATAGCTATAATGCATAACTGACAAGGATTTAAGCCTCATCACTACTGCCAGATCGCTACTAAAAGTTAGGTCAATTTATGCATCAATTTAGAACTTTTCAGGATTTAAGCGGTTAATGTAGAAGTTAGGCAAGCGATCTCAACTGGATTATGATGTGGCTCAGTCAAATTACTATCGGTGGCATCGAGATTAGTCCGAGTGGGTTATGGGCAATTATTGGTACGGTATTCTGCTTAATCGAGCTAGTAGTACCCACTGCTTTTACGTCGGTTTGCGTAGGTATGAGTGCGCTGCTGGTATCCTTGGTGGCTTTGGTAGTACCGTGGCTGGGACTACAAATCGCGATCTGGATGTTGCTCTCCTGTGTGTTGGTATATTTCGGCTATCGCATCAATCAACAGCGTACCCCTACAAAGATTCAAGACGCTACTGAAGCAGAAGCTTTGACGGCGATTACACCTTATCAACCTGGACGAGTATTATACGAAGGTTCCTCTTGGCGGGCAAAATGTGCCGAGGGGGTAGAATCGATCGCCCCACATGAGAAACTGTATGTAATCGATCGTCAAGGTACAACCCTCGTAGTGATGCCAATGCATTTACTAGAGGAAAAGTAAGATCGAGAGCGATCGCAATTTAGACCGAATCTATTGGAATTATTACTATGGAACCCTTCGCCCTAATAATCGCAGCCCTTCTTGGTTTCGGCGGCTTATCCGGTATCAAAATTATCAAGCAAGGAGATGAAGCTCTAGTCGAAAGATTAGGGAAATATAATGGCAAAAAGCTCCAACCTGGCTTAAATTATCTGATGCCAGTGCTAGAGCGGGTTTCTGTCCAGCAAACCATTAGAGAAAGAGTAATTGATATCCCCCCCCAGCAATGTATTACCCGCGACAACGTATCAATAACAGTTGATGCCGTGGTGTACTGGCGGATTTTAGATTTAGAAAAAGCTTATTATAAGGTCGAAAATCTGCAAACAGCGATGATTAACTTGGTACTGACCCAAATTCGATCGGAAATGGGTCAATTATCTTTGGATGAAACCTTCACTGCACGCAATCAAATCAACGAACTCCTGTTACAGGATTTGGATAAATCAACAGATCCTTGGGGGGTCAAAGTCACTCGTGTCGAACTTCGAGATTTGATTCCCGCCAAGGCGGTCATGGATGCGATGGAATTACAAATGTCTGCCGAGCGGAAAAAACGGGCGGCAATTTTGGCATCGGAAGGCGAACGCGAATCTGCGGTAAATGCTGCTAAAGGTCGTGCCGATGCCCTCTTGCTGGATGCTCAAGCCCAACAAAAGTCAGTGTTACTTGGGGCTGAAGCTGAACGACAACAGCAGATGCTCAAGGCGCAAGGGGTCGCGGCATCGGTGGAGATTATCAGCAAACAACTGCAAGATAATCCCGCATCCGTAAGATCGATCGAAATTTTATTGGCGTTGGGATATTTGGAAATGGGCACAAATATTGGCAAGAGCGGCAGCAGCAAGGTGCTATTTATGGACCCCAGTAATGTGCCAGCAACTATGGAAGGAATTAAATCAATCTTGGGGAATAGTCATTCGTGACAAGTTGGAGTGTAATCAGGAGACGTGCTTTTTTAGTGCCACGAACCGCTAGAAAGCTTATTGAATAAGCTTTCTAGCGGTTCGTGGCTAAAGATATCCTTTGGTGAGCTGAGTGAATTCTCAATCTTGAGCTAGCAATTTATTTATCAACTTCTTCATCATTGCTAATTGTGAATATCACCGTTCGGCATGATTGCCCCCGTCAACACCGCTTCACTGATATCAGTTAACTCCAAATTTGCCCCGCACAAGTTGGCTTCACAGAGAGTAGCATCACAAAGATCTGCCCCTTTCAAATTTGCATCACATAAATTTGCCTTCCATAGCCTCGCCCCACTCATGCTGGCTGCTGTCAGATTGGATGTTTGCAAGTTGGCTTCTGATAGACATGTCAGATGCAGTATGGCATTACTTAAGTCGGCCTCGATCAGTGATGCCCCACTCAGATCGGCTTCAGTTAAATTTGTGGCGGTGAGAACTGCTTTGCTAAGATCGGCACCACTCAAAAAAGCTCCAAACAAGTTGGCTTGTGATAAGTTTGCGCCATTCAAGTTAGCTTCACTGAAGTTTACTGTCCTCAATGTGGCATGAGCCAGATTGGCTCCGCTCAGTTCTGCTCTACTGAGATCGATGCCACTCAAACAGGCTCCGCTCAGTTCAGCTCCTGACAAATTGACATTCTTAAAATCTCTCTCTCCTGCGGCGTAGCGTCTTAGCAATTCGGCGGTATCCATCGGTTCTTTGCCCATTGCGGTTAACGGTTGGTTGATGAGATTCATCTATAAGCTCCTATATGACGTTATAGTTTTTATACTACATTCTGACGATTTGCTGCGAAATTCAATGAAGCTAGAAAAACTGTCTAACAGCCGTTAGCGATCTGGGGTTTTGAGGTTTAAGGATGTAATGTTACTGTTCACTGTCTAACTTTCATTTTACCGTTTAGGACTGCTAAAGCATTAATTCCTCTCAAGCAAAGATCCAGACATCGATCGAGCTAGAAAATAATCACCGGAGAAATAAGTCATGGAAGATTAGATATGTTACAAAACAGAGCCAGAGCAGTCAAGACAATCCTTTCCCAGTGGCGATCGAATCGAGGTTTAATCAGGAAATGCGTTTTCAAGCTATTTTGCATCTAAATCTTTTGACTATAATTACGATCGATATGCAGCTTACAAGTCATTTTCTGGCACTTCCTGTTTAGCATCAAGCACCAGACGCATATTTTCAATGACT
>JBBRVB010000361.1:0-4551 GCA_038247275.1 Chroococcales cyanobacterium | reverse complement strand
GCAGATAGGTTTGGTAATACTGAGTTTATGGTATTTTTTAAAATCAAGAGCTACATTGCTCGATCGATCGACGAATATGCCAACTTAGATGAAATTATTGAAATGCTCAAAGTTGCGATCGATGCTCAAAATAGCTTTGCACGGATTGATAGCATTGAGTCCAAATATTGTAGCAGTAGTCAGCAACAATTATACAAGTTTGTTAACTCACTGCTATTGCAAGATTTGACCTCAGCAGAAATTAAACAGCAGATCGACGGCAAACTTGACGAAATCTTACCATTACTCAAAACTGAAGAAGGTAGAGTGGCATTGATAGCCTATGCATCTGAAGTTTCTAAGATCTGTGAAAATATCTTGGGTCAAAAACTAATCTTATTATTCAAGAAATATCAACTTGATGATTATTCAACACTACGAAGCGTTTCTAATACTATTAATTTATTAGAATCGGAAGATTTATTAAATCTCGACGTACTCATGTTGCTAGTAATGGTCAAATATGATGTATTTGAAAAATTAGGACCAATTGTTGGTATCAATGAGCAATACCACCGCCCGGAGACTTATAGCAAAATGCTGCAATACATCGGCTTGAAGTCTCGACATGAATCTTCTTATCAGAAGTTTCAAGAATTCTTACTGCTGCTAAAACAATGGGAAATCCACTATCAATCAGTACTTAATGTACGTGCAAAGTACTCCACACAAGAATATCGGCTACCTAAAGAGTTTCGCGATGAAGTACCAGGCTTAAAAATATACCAAAAATATAAAGATAGTTTCCATCTGATAACTTAATCTCCGCCATCAGTTACTCCTAAAGTCGAGGTAACTACCTCACCAGATCCAATCCTAACAGGTGCTAAATAAGTAACCTATCCACTCATTGGTAGGTTTTTTTACTAGAACCAAGCTTACTTACCTAATACTTTGACAACACCAATCCCCCCAAAATACAAAGCTAAAACGGCACCTGCGAGTAAACTTTGAGTGAGCGGATCTGTCGATGGTGTCACAACTGCCCCTACTACCATCGATCCTACCACCACACTCTTCCAACCAGATAACATCAGTTGTGAAGAGAGAATGCCCAGCAGTGATAATAAAATCTGAACTACAGGTAACTCAAACAGTAAGCCAGTCGCAAATAATAATACTAAAATGAACTCAAAATAACGATCGATCGACCATGCTTGCTCGACGACATTTTCACCATAACCGATTAAGAAATTCAGTGCGGCAGGAATTAGTAAATAATAAGCAAACGCAATCCCTGCGACAAATAGCACCGACGAACCAATCACTACCGGCAATACCAACTGGCGTTCGCGCCGCGTTAAGCCAGGGATCACAAATTGGATGATTTGATAGAGAATTACTGGACTAGCGACCAATAAACCACAGTAGCCAGCCACTTTCACCGAGACAAAAAAGTACTCGCCAGGAGCCAGTTGCAGAAATTTAATCCCAACGGCGGGGATTTCTAAAATTTGGACGATTTGTTTGGCATAAACAAAACAGCCAATCGCACCGATCGCCACCGCAATGATTGCGTAAAATATCCGTTGGCGTAACTCTTCCAAATGGTCGAAAAAGGACATCTCCAGATCTGCTGGAACCCCGTCTACTTCGGTATCAGCACTAGCCACATCCGGGGTTGGTTCCCATAGCGCAGTACTCAGTTCGGGATTGGACTGAAGATCGGTGTCTACTTCGGGAGTCATCGCAGCGGTTTTGTCTGAACTTTCCTCTAATTATAGGGGATCGATCGGTTGAATCATAGAACCGCCGATTGCATCCTTTTAATTAACTTGAGGGTACGTTCGTACCGATCGAGACTACCAGTTTCTTTAAATAATCTAGCAGCAACTTGGAAATCAGCGATCGCCCGATCGCGATTACCAGCTCGTCCATAAGCAATGCCCCGATTGAGATAAGCGAGGGCATAGTTCGGTTTGAGTTGGAGTGCGCGATTGTAGCTAGCGATGGCCTCAGCAGAATTACCCAGATCGTCTAGTTCATTACCACGATTCATATAGGCTGGAGCGTATTGAGGATCGAGACCGATCGCGATATTATAGTCAGCGAGGGCAGCTTGATGATTACCGCTTTTGCTCAATACAGTGCCACGATTGTAGTAAGCTGCGACAGATCGCGGTTTCAGTGAAATGGCGATCGTGTAATCAGCCGCCGCGCCATCAAAATCGCCGATCCCATCTTTAACATTTCCACGTTCGATGTAAGCCGGAAAATATTGAGGATCTAAAGCGATAGCTCGATCGAAACTAGCCATTGCCTGAGCCAGATCGCCAGCCGCCGCAGCAGCTAAACCTTGTTGGTATTGGCGGGAAACATCTATATCATTGACTTCGATTGCCGTCTGACCATTAGTTGCATCGATCGTGTAAGCCAACGCCGCCCGTGACTCAAATATAGTGGAGATCGCGATTGTTCCACAAAATAACCATGCTGCCACATTCAGATTTTGAGCCATATCAATCTTGCTTCCTGCGTTTAGAGAATCATCCTAATACCAAGATGCCTCGTTGCCTGACTAAAATGTATCCGCATAAAAGCATAAAGATTCTGAAAAATAGCAAGTTTAGTGTGCTATTAATTGCCGATTGTGACAGCCTGACAAGCCTTTGAGACCAATTGACAGTCAGTGCGGGGATCGCGATCTTTGCGTATTAGGCATCCGATCGATCATAATTAAGGATTGTTAACCAAATCTTTAAATATCCCGGTGACTAACCTGAGTACTGTCTCTGATACCAAGCGTAATTTTTATTCCACACATACCCGTCCGATCAATTCGATTTATCGGCGCGTGGTAGAAGAATTAATGGTCGAAATGCATTTACTTTCGACTAATGTTGATTTTGCCTACAATCCAATTTACGCATTGGGTGTAGTGAGTAGCTTCGATCGGTTTATGACCAGTTATCGCCCTGAAACTGATAAGCAGTCGATTTTTGTAGCTTTGTGTCAATCAATGGGTGGCAACGCCGAGCAATACCGCACCGATGCTGCTGAAGTTTCCGAATTTACTCAGAGTATGCAGGGGCAAGATATTGTCAGTTGGCTGGCACACCCGACCAAGGATGGTAGTGGCGCACAATTAGCCAGTACGCTAGAAGCGATTGCTAACAATCCTAAATTTAAATATAGCCGGTTATTCGGTATCGGCTTATTTACCATGCTCGAACAAGCAGCACCAGAGTTGCTCAAAGATGAGAAAAAACGCGAAGCTGCGGTTTTGCAAATTGGTGAAGCAATGCACCTCCCGACTGAGAAAGTTCAAAAAGACCTCGATACCTACCGCAGCAACTTGGATAAGCTCGTCCAAATGGAAGCTGTCATGGCAGACTTGGCAGATGCCGAGCGCAAAAAACGCGAAAAACGCGACCAAGCTAAAATTGCGGCGGCGACTGAGGCTAGTTCGACTCCAGCCGAGTAGTGCAAAGGCTTGAGGACGGGGAGATTGGGAGACAGGGAGATCGTCTAAACATGCACCCTCCACCATCCACTATTCCCTACCCTCTACCCTCTACCCTCTACCTGCGGATAGACTCCATCAGCGGTAACAGTAGATCCGCCAATTCTGACTGATTGACAATCAGACTTGGCATGGCATAGTTGCCATAATTTCGTCCGACAACCGCTGGGAAAGTCGGCTCGGCTCTCAAAGAGTGCCACTCTCCCCCAGCCGCATGTACAATTGCCCACACTGCTGCTAGATCCCAAATTTTAGGGGTTGCTTCCACCCCGCCTAAACTCACGCCAGCAGCAACCGCCAAAAAATTGTAAGTAGCTACTCCGAGCATCCGAATTTTGCAGGGGAATCCTGGCTGCCAGATCTGGAGACTACGCGCGCACAAACTAAAGAAATGATTGCTACTAGGTGAATCCTGACTGACATGGATTGGCAGACCATTTAGATAGGCACCAGCAGGTAAATCTAATCCGGTATTTCCCGCCCAATAGCCGTGAAAAGTTTGGTTGACAGGCGGAAAATAGACATAACCGAATACTGGCTCTCCGTAATAGAGTAACCCGATCGAGATCCCCCACAACGGAATCCCCCGCGTGAAATTGGTCGTCCCATCCAAAGGATCGATAACCCAAGTCCACCGAGCATCAGTAAACCCATGTTCGTTTTCCTCACTGAGGATCGCATGATCGGGAAAAGTCTTGGCAATACTCAATCGAATCTCTTCATCCGCCCAGCGATCGGATAGCCCAGCTGAGGCGCGCCTGGATGCGGCGCGAGCTGAGGCTCGACGGCGCCTCGCTTGCCGACGCGATCCTCGCTCGCGCTAACCTCCGAACGGCGTGACGGAATGAACTGGGCCCGCCGCGAGCGCGACGGCCCAGCTCGAGGCAGCAGCGGCCGTCGCGATGGTGTCGTGGTCGGGCGTGCACATGCCATCGATGCAGACCTCGCTCGCGGTGCAGTCGTCGCGATCTGCACATGCGGCCCCTGCATACGCGAACACCCCGACTTTCATCGAGGTATTCACGGTGACGACGGCGGGGCTCAGCCCT
>JBBRVB010000360.1:0-4567 GCA_038247275.1 Chroococcales cyanobacterium | reverse complement strand
GGTCGAGCGCATTTATCCCTTGCTAGAATTCAGTGGAGATGGTGTTACCCCCCAACCTCCCCGATCGAGCTACAGTATGTACACAAGTCGGCTGGACTTCGTTTGAGGTTGAATTACCCCCCCAACCCCCTTATAAAGGCTACCGTGTATACACAAGTTTACTAGACTTCGTTCCTAGATCTAAATCCCCCAAACCCCCTTGGAAAGGGGGACTTTGACCGGATCTTAGCCCCCTTTCCAAGGGGGATTTAGCGGCGTTTTTAGATCTAGGGTTCCCCCCGAATAAAAAAACGACAAGACAGGGGAATTTCTAGGGTTTTCGCTTCCATCTAGACTTGTGTATACACGGTAGTTATAAGGGGGGGCTTTCTTGCTCCCTCCCCTTTATAAGGGGAGGGTTGGGGCGGGGTAAAGATCTACGCATCTACTCAAACAGTTGGGTGTGTTGGCTTTCGCCTTGCTCTACCCAACCTACAGATCTAAATTAATTACTCGACCTGCTCAAAGCGACTGACCAAGGCTTGCGCCAGCATATTGACGATTAATGTCAACACCATCAGGATCAGAGCTGCATAGAATAGTGATGACTTCTGAAGACCGCTGGCTTCAGCAAACTGGTTGGCAATAAGCGCAGAAAGTGTCGAAGCTGGAGCCAGCCAAGATACATTCACCTGATTGGCATTGCCGACGAGCATCGTCAGTGCCATCGTTTCGCCCAATGCTCGCCCCAAAGCCAACATAATCGACCCAATAATCCCAGACAGTGCCGCTGGAAGTAGCACTCTCATGATGGTTTCCCATCGCGTCGCGCCCAACCCATACGCTCCTTGACGGAGCTTTGGTGGTAAGGATGTCAACGTATCGCGGGAGATCGCGATAATCGTCGGGAGGATCATGATCGTTAGTACCAAGGAAGCACCAAAAAGCTGTCTACCACCTGGCTCAGTTGAGAAAAAGGGAATCCAACCAAAACTGCGGTGGAGTCCCTGCAACAGTGGTTTAATCGCCGGTAGGAAGACAAATATTCCCCACAAGCCATAGACTACACTCGGCACCGCTGCGAGGAGTTCGATCGTAAATGCGATCGGTTGGAGAATGTTGGGCTTCAGAAAGTTTTCGGTCAAGAAAATCGCTATGCCAACGCCCAATGGGACAGCGAAGATCAGTGCCAGCAGAGAACTCATCACCGTGCCATACACCTGTGGCAGTGCACCATAGATGTTTTTGACTGGATTCCAGGTACTATCGAACAAAAATCCCAGTCCAAATGCTTGAATCGCTGGTAGCGCGATGACTAGCAGTGAATAAGCGATCCAAATCAGAATTAGCCCGACAGAGATGGCTAGTGCCAGCGTCAAGAGTCGGAAATTGCGATCGATCGATCGCCCGACATTGAAGCTAGTCGATGCGTCGAGCAGTGATACTTCCTTGGGATCTGAAGGTTGTGCAGTCATGACAGTTTACTTAACTTTGGTGAGTTCTTCTTTGACTTTGGCGACTAGTTCAGGTTCTAGTGGTATGTAGCCCAGTTCTGTCGCTGTCGATTTTCCCGTCGTCAACGACCAATCTATCACTTCTTTCAAGGCTGTTTGCTTGGCAGCATCTTTGGACTGGGGATATATTAGCAACCAAGTCAGACCAGAAATCGGGTAGGCTGTGGGGTTGGGAGAATCAGCTACAGTGAGGGCGAGATCGGCTGGTACTTTTTCGCCGACAAATGCTTCAGCTCCTGATTCTGGAGATGGTACGATCAGCTTGCCAGATTTGTTTTCGATCGCCGCCATCGATAAATTGGTTTGCTTACCGTATGAATACTCAACATACCCGATCGAATTGGGTGTTTGTTGAATCTGTGCGGCTACACCTTCATTACCTTTGGCACCAGTACCGACAGGCCAAGATATAGATTTATTTGCCCCTGCCGTCCAGGTCGCTCCACAGGCAGCTTTGAGATGAGTTGTAAACTGGTAAGTCGTACCACTACCATCAGAACGGTGGATAAATTGAATGGTTTTGTCAGGTAGTTTGGCTCCGGCATTGGCTTTAGCGATCGCCGGATCGTTCCATTTGGTAATCTTACCTGCGGCAATCCCACAGTAAGCGGCACGAGATAATTTTAGATCTTTAACCCCTTCTAAGTTGTAGGCAAATACCACACTACCGCCAGTCAGCGGTACCTGGATTGGGTCTACGTTATATTTAGCTTTGAATTTAGCGCGCTCTTCGGGCTTCAATGGTGCATCTGTCGCCCCAAAATCTACGGTTCCTGCCAAAAATTGCTCGATCCCCGCACCACTACCCACGGACTGATAACTAATCTGTGTGCCAGGATTAGCTTTGTTGTAGTCAGCAAACCAGCGTTGATACAAAGGAGCTGGGAATGATGCCCCCGCGCCACTGAGCGAGATACTCCCGCCACCACTGGGCGCAGCAGGTGCAGCAGCTCCGTCTGTTGGAGTGGCGACATCGGGACTTTTGGGCGTACAAGCAGACATTGTAAGTCCCATCGTTAGGGCAACTACAGCCCAAATCGGGCGGCGTAACCTACCGAGCTGCTCACAGTTAGCATTTGCGCGATTCTCCAAAGGATAGGCTCCGCCAACCCGTTGTTGATGATTCATACCGACTTCTCCTCAAATTTATAATTGTCTAGTTATCCACATTACCGATCGCTGAAAGTCGTTTGAACTTGTACTTAAATCCAGCCTTTTGCTGCATTTAAGGGATTAAAACTTACTATCTGCTGGAAGTAATTAACTCGGATTTAAAATCAGCTTTTGCTGAATACGATCGAGCATAGATCGATCGGGCATGTCTTCAGGTTAACAACAGGTTAACGTTTGGCTTCAAGTCCGATCGATCTAGCACCAATCCATCTCGTTCTAGCACCCGATCATTTGGCTCTGAGCTAATTTCACACCGATCTATAATTTGGCAGTAATCGATCCGATCCACTCGATCGAGTGCGATCGAATCTTCACAAAAATGTCTGCAATGATGTCACAACATTACAGACATTTTCATTACAGACTCCATCTAACAGCCCAATTATTAATTACTATTAACTTAACTATCGACTCGATAGTATTCCTTAGTCTCTTCGGCATATCCCCAAGCAATCCCTTCTGGATCGCGGTTACGCGTCCAGTCAGTAAAATTTGGTTCGCTCCGTCGCTTGTAGATCGTACTAGAGTGGACATCCAATCGCTTTGCTAATTCCGATTGAATGATGAGCATTAGTGGGTTAGTTGGTGAGGCAACGCCATCAATCGGTGGGGGAGACGGCTCCACCTCGCTGGGGGCGATAGTTACTGCGGGTGGCTGGTTGCCAATGTCAGTATCTGGGGATAATCTAGATGGCTCCAATCGATCGGAGTCGTTTGATAACATGATGACTGAAGGCTCGATCTTGGGGGCTGATGCTGCAATTGCTGGTGGTGCTTCCGGCTCGAAGGACATTACGGCTGGAGGCATTTGCACAGATGAACGGTCTTCATCTTCAAGGATCGATGCGGGTATAGCTTCAGGGATGGCACTCTGCTGCTGGAAAGCCACAACTGGAGTCATCGCTGGCATAATTGCGGGAATTTCTACCTCGCTATCGTCAAAAATTTGACCGAGAGTACCGATCGACACAAAATAGTAAACTTGTCCGCGATCGGGATGTTGTCGTCTACCAGTGCCAAACTCGCTAGCTTTAGCAACTAGATACCGATCGGATACCTTCCCCGGAATGTTTGCGCTCAAAGACAGATCGAGTGCGGAAATTTCGCCCCGATTTTGAATAATTAATTGTTGAAAAACTGGGTCGATCGATCGAGCTGTCTTTGCCCATTCGTAGCTTTGCCAAATATTTCCACCAGCGATCGCTACGATCGCACCCAATATTACCGGCCACGCCACAAACAACGCAGACATTATTAGTGCTGCTGGGATTAACACCAGCATAAAGCCTGTGGCACTTTTCGTATTTATAGCTCTGTCAGGCATTTGCCCTATGGTTTTTAACTTAACACTATGTCATTTTAGTCGATCGGATCGCTTTTATCTGCATCCCGATCTCGGCAATTAATAATCGGTTACTATTTGGTTGGCGATCGCGGTTTTTCAAGTAGCAACCAGCGCAAATTTTCTGACTCCAGCAAGTACGTCTGGATTATTTGTAATTAACAATTCCAGCAAAATCAGTGGCCGTCAAGCTTGCACCACCAACCAAGACACCATCGATTTGGGGTTGTGCCATAATTTCGTTGATATTGCTTGGTTTGACAGAACCACCATATTGAATTGTCACCTGGGGATCGGTCAAGCGATCGCGGATCGAACCGATAACTCGATTGGCTTCACTCGATCCGCAAGTTTCACCAGTCCCAATCGCCCAAATTGGCTCATAGGCAATGACTAATCGATCTTGTGCAATCCCCACCAATCCCCGCTCCAACTGATTGACAATTACCCGCTCAGTTTCGCCAGCATCCCGCTGTTGCTTGGTTTCACCCACACAGAGGATCGGAATCAGCCCGCCCTGTTGAGCTGCTTTGAGGCGGAGATTGACTGTCTCATCAGT
>JBBRVB010000359.1:0-4606 GCA_038247275.1 Chroococcales cyanobacterium | reverse complement strand
TCGAGAGATCGCTTGCTGTACTACTATCCCAAATACCTATTTTCTCGTGACGTATTATCAACAAGTGCAGATTATTGACAATACGCGATCGACTGAAACCAGTGTTATTTCGTGGATTAGAGACTTAGCGTGAAAAGTCAGATCGAGTACCCCTTACTTGTGGCTATCGATGCTCTAGAGGAGAGGCTCTGGGTTGCGAGTTTGTCAAATGGTGCGCTTTTATGGCTAAACTTGAAGGATATTATTTTAATATTGCCAGCAAGCCCCATGTCAGACGATCGATCCTACCTTTCTCAAAAAAATATTGACCCCAAGGAGAGATTGATCTTTGCTTTGGATGTAGAAACTAGCGATCGAGCGCGGCAGATTGTCGAACAGCTTGATGATGCTGTAGTATTCTACAAGCTAGGGCTAGAGATGTTCTTGGGCGGTCAATATTTTGAAACGATCGAGTGGTTATTAGCGCGCAATAAAAAGATTTTTGTCGATTTAAAGTTTTTCGATGTCCCGCAAACTGTCGGCTCGGCTGTCAGACAACTGACTAATCGCGGAATTAGTTTTGTCACCGTTCATGGTAATGATGAAATCTTGAAGGCGGCTGTCCGCGAGAAACAAGATTTAAAAATTTTAGCAGTTACCGTCTTGACAAGTCTCGATCGCGGCGACCTCAACGACCTGGGATTTGAGTGCGATCCTGATGCGCTAGTGCTGTCTAGAGCCAGACGTGCGCTTGAAATTGGGTGCGATGGGGTGATTTCATCTGGACGCGAAGCCAAGGCTCTCAGAGCCAATTTAGACACCAATTTTTTGGTGGTTACACCAGGAATTCGACCGGTAGATAATACCGAAGAACAGAGCGACGATCAAAAACGGACTGTTGATGTTAGCACGGCGTTTAGAAATGGGGCTGATTATATCGTGGTGGGTAGACCGATTAAATCTGCGCCCGATCCTTATGCAGCAGCAATGGCAATTCAGCAGACGATCGCGGAGATCTTTACTTGACATCCTCTCCGGCTCAGATCCGCACAGCGAAACCTCAACATCACTATTTAGGTTGCTGCTTCAAAGCACCAGCCTTCACAGACTTACTCTGTACTCTTGCGCTTCGACTCACTGTGCAAGCAGTTAACTGTCAACTGTCAACTGTCAACTGCCACCCCGATCGACACCCAATCGCAAATATAGTGTAGCTTGGATCGTAAGTCGTATATTTACTACCCCAGCATTAGCCACACCAATGATTAATCCCCCAGTTCACCGCAGCCAGTTAGCCAATGGTATTACAGTGCTGACGATCGCCAATCCCAGCGCGGATATAGTCTCTGGGCGATTTTTTATGCCAGCGGGGAGTCGATGGGAGGCGGACTCACAAGTGGGATTAGCGCAACTGCTGACATCAGTACTTACCAAGGGGACAGAGCAGTTGTCAGCGTTGGAAATTGCCGATCGGATCGAGTCGGTGGGAGCGGGATTGGGTGCAGAAATTACCGCCGATTATCTGAAGTTGAGCCTGAAGACTGTCAAGGCAGATTTGGTCGATATCTTCAAATTAGCTGGAGAGATCCTCCGCAGTCCGAGTTTTCCCCAGGCCCAAATCGAACTCGAACGCAAGCAAATTCTTCAGGCAATCAAATCGCAAACCGAGCAGCCATTTAATAATGCTTATCGACAATTGCGGACGGTATTGTATGGCGACCATCCTTACTCGCGATCGAGTCTCGGAACTGCCGCCACACTTGCCCAGATTACCCGTCAGGACTTAGTTAACTATCATCAGATGCACATCCGACCCGATCGGTTAATTATCAGCCTTGCAGGGCGAATTACCCCCGATGAGGCGATCGATTTAGTGACCAAAGTATTCGGGGATTGGGAAATCCCCGAGAGCGCGCCGCCGATATTGACGACTCAGAGTGTGACAACCCAACCCCAATACCAAATCGAATATCAAGCAACCCAACAAGCGATCGTGATGTTGGGCTATCTCGCCCCACCAATTCACGATCCTGACTGCATCGCCCTCAAATTAATCGATAGCTACTTGAGTAATGGGATGTCGAGTCGCTTGTTTGTCGAACTGCGGGAAAAGCGAGGACTTGCTTATGATGTCTCATCATTTTATCCGACCCGATTGGATACTTCCCACTTTGCCGTCTATATGGGTACCAATCCGATGAATACGGGCATTGCCGTGAGTGGTTTGCGGGCGGAAGTCGATCGATTGTGTATGGAACCATTAGCCGCCAATGAACTTCAGACAACCAAGGATAAACTGCTCGGACAATATGCCCTGGGCAAACAAACTAACGGACAACTAGCCCAAACTTACGGTTGGTACGAACTATTGGGCTTGAGTCCTAATTTTGACACGGAATTTAACCAAGCAATCGAGCGACTGACAGCGCAGGAGTTGCTCACCGCCGCTGACAAATATCTCAGCCAACCATACATTTCCATTATTAGTCCTGAAGAACATGGCGTAATTGCGATCGTCAATGACAAATTATCGATCGTGTAACACTATTGGGAATATGGGGCAATTCATGAATCGCCCCATATTCCCTGTCAACTGTCAAGTGTCAACTGTCAACTGCTTACTCCCTAGTCGCAACTTCTTCATTTCTGAGCACTGAATTGAGTGCCCAAACATGCTCGATTTCCATCTGCTGATGATGACAAGTATCTTCTAACAATTTGTGTTGAGACAAAGCCTTGCGGAGCGTGACGATCAACTGTTGAACGCGCTCTCGAACGATCGGATCGCGATCGGCGGTCATCATCGTTTGGCGTTCGAGAACTTGTAAGATCAGTTCGTAGTGGACTAGAGATGGTAATTTGATGCGATCCATGAATATGCCTTCACCCGATGCCGAACAGGTCGGTGATTGATTAAGTGGGTAGATTACAGTATGAATTATGCTGTAAATAGCTGAACGATCGCTTGTCCGGGATCTTCCTGCTTTATTAAGGATTCCCCAATTAAGACCGCATTAGCTCCAGCACTAGCTACTATTTTAATATCTTCGGCTGTAGATAGTCCCGACTCACTGACAATCGAGATGCCTCGATCGAGGATCTGTTGTCGTCGAGTTGCTAATAACGTCTGCGTAGTCTGTAAATCTACGCTAAAATCTGCGAGATTGCGGTTATTGATCCCAATTAGTTCGACACCATCCAAACTCAAGACTCGATCGAACTCCTCCTCAGTATGTACCTCAATCAACGCCGTCATCCCCAATACCCGGACGATCTTCAGGAAATATTGCAGATCGATATCTTCCAAAATTGCCGCAATCAGTAATACCGCATCCGCACCATGTGCGCGCGCATAGTAGATTTGATAGGGATAAATAATAAATTCCTTACATAGCAACGGCAAATCCACCGCTTGGCGCACCGCCGCTAGATTCTCAAAACTACCCTGGAAAAAATTGCGATCGGTCAATACTGACAAACAACTCGCCCCACCCTGCTGGTAAGATTTGGCAATCGCCACCGCATCAAAATCCGCCCTAATTACCCCTTTACTCGGCGACGCTTTTTTGACCTCGGCAATTACTGCTGGCTGCGTTTTGCCCTGCTTAATTGATCCCAAGAAGTCCAACGGTGGTGCCATTGCCGTTACTTGCTTCTTTAATTTATCTAGCGGGATTTTGTCCCGCATTACCAGCACTTCGCGTTCTTTGTCCCAGACAATTTCTTCGAGAATGTGTGCGGGTTTCCCATCGGGAACTACGATCTGGTACTCCAGTGGGCCAACATGTACAGATGAACTGGGCGGACGACGACGAATCTTCATTTAGGGATGGTGGATAGTGGATAGTGGATAGTGGATAGTGAGTCGCTGGTACTGAGCGTAGCCAAAGCGATACGTTGACGATAGCCTACCGTAAATATCGTCCGAGTGTCGATCGCACTTAGAACAGAATCCTCGCGGTGACTTATTAAAGTAGGTAACCATTAATAAAATCTTAAAGGTATAGTTTCTTACTCACAAGCGAAGTGTCGTTGAGATAGAGCTTAATTTATCATCCAGCACAATTGACTCATTCACGATCCACTGTTCACGATCCACTATCCACTACCTAAAGATTTGACACAACTCGATCGCGTGGATTTGCAGCGTAGCAGTAGCTTCACCGCCGCGCTTGAGGTTGAACTCTAGATCTAGTAACTTGGGGAGACTGGCAGCGAGTCGATCGGCAGTGGTCGCTTGAAGTTCTTGCTTGATGAAAAATAGACGTTTGGGGTTGCCTAATCCAGCAGCGGTCGCAATGACTCGATCGTCCTTTTCTCCGGCCTCAATGAGCATTTTTACCCACAACCAGGTGCGAAACTGACCGACGAGGGTGGCAACTATTTTGAGCGCGGGTTCATTGCGATCGATTAATTCGGCGATTAATTGTAGTGCAGTGCCAACATCACCTTGACGAATGGCGGCAGCAAGTTGGAGACTATTTTGAGTATTCGCAACTACGAGACTATTTACCATCGATCGATCGATCTGTTGCCCTTCCCCGCCAGCGAATAGTTGCAATTTATCTAATTCTAGATATAGTTGGCGGGTATTATTACCAACAGATTCGGCGAGCAGTTGAATTGC
>JBBRVB010000358.1:0-4640 GCA_038247275.1 Chroococcales cyanobacterium | reverse complement strand
GCCCTCCAACGTGAAAAAGTTTTCCCATCACTAGCGATTCAAATGATCAGTATTGGCGAAGAAACTGGAGAACTAGATACGATGATGATGAAAGTTGCTGACTTCTATGAAGATGAAGTAGAACAAGCAGTCAAGGCTCTAACTAGTGTCCTCGAACCAATTATGATGGTATTCCTCGCTGGGATGGTAGCCGTAATTCTACTCTCGATGTACTTGCCGATGTTCAAAGTATTTGAGAAACTCGGTTAGAAAAGTTTAATCGATCGATAGTGGCTAGTTGATACCTATAAAAAACTAACGATCCACTATCGATCGTCAACGATCGACTAATTTAAAATGTCTATTAATAGATCTGATTACGAACAACTTTTGGCTCGATATAGCAATCATACTGAAGCAGTGGAACTACTGAAGCAGTATCGTCCCTATCTAGAAATGATTCCTAGTATGAGACGCTCCGAAGAGAGTGTGATTACGATGCCTTTACCGGTAGTTAAACTGCGGAAGGTTTTATTAGAACAAGTAAATCAGTTTTCACCGGTTACTGCTACTTCCAAAACCATTTTACTTCCCTGCGATCTCGCTTATCTCATGTGCGATCCTGAGTGGAAAATTAAGATGGGTGGAGAAATTTTCATCTTTATTCATCGCCCTGAAGAAGATCTCTCAGATTTACTCGCACGGTGGCGACAGATCCAGGTATTATTAGACCATAATTATGAATGGGTAATGCCACAATATTATCGACACATTATCAGTGAAGGTGCCGAGCATCTTTATCCACTCTTTGTGTTGCTCGATCGGACACCAGCGCATATCAAACAGGGATTAATTGGGGCACATTTGCCATTTGTCATCGCACCAGTGTGCCAGACCTCTGTAGCCGAATTGAGCTTACCCGAACGTGGTACTGAGTTATCAGATCTCTAATCTTTGGGACGAGCAATTTGAGCGAGTTTTTCAGGATCGAGTGCCCATTTGAATTGACTCAGTATCCCCCGGAGTAAAGCGACTTCATTGGGGGAAAGTTGGCTGCGATTGTAGAGACGGCGCAGCTTTTCCATCCGATGCGGAGCTGTATGGGGAAATAGATAGCCAATTTCGAGTAATAATGCCTCTAATTGCTGATAATAACCTTCAACTAGCTCTACAGGTGCCACCTCCGATGGTTGCGGGATCTGGGGCTGCGGTTGTGGTAAATCGCGATCGAGACTACTAGCACACATCTGTAGTTCATACGCACAAACGCCCACCGCCTGAGCCAAATTGAGCGAACTATATTCAGAGCCAACCGGAATCCGAATGTAGCGAGTCGCATAATTTAATTCGGTATTTGTCAAACCACTATCTTCACGCCCAAATACCAACGCTGTCGGTTCTGTACTCTCTACTAGCCACGGTAAAGCCTGTCTGGGTGTCTCTAACTGGGTCGGAATTGCCCGATCTCTGGCGGTAGTGGCAATTACGCGGGTACAACCCTGGAGAGCTGTCGGTAAGTCTGGGACGATTCTCGCCGCCTCTAGGAGATCGATCGCGCGTACTGCCATTCTACTAGCTTCTTCACCAAGTACTTCACATTGAGGATTGACAATTACCAATTGTGTCAATCCCATATTCTTCATCACCCGCGAAATCGAGCCGACATTTAGAGCACCGGCTGGCTCCACCAAGACAATCCGAATATGATGGAGAGAGTTACTCACTGTACTTAAATCTACAAATAATTGACATGCCTCGTCATCGAGCGAAATCCGACCTACCTACCAAAATCTGTCCCGTCTGCAATCTGTCATTTACCTGGCGCAAAAAGTGGGAAGCTAATTGGGATGAAGTAAAGTATTGTTCTGACAGATGTCGGAGAAGAAGAGAGTAGAGAGGAGAGGGTAGAGAGTAGGTGAGGATTTGGGGATCGAAAAATCAAAGAACACCCGCTTCTTTGCTACCCTCCACCCTCTCCTCTCTACCCTCTCCTTCTTACATAAACGCTGGTTGATGACGAATCAGACTGAGAAACTCTTCTCGCGTGCGTTGATCTTCTTGGAATGCACCCAACATCGAACTCGTGACTGTCCATGCTCCAGGCTTCTGGACACCGCGCATCACCATACACATGTGGCTGGCTTCCATTACTACCGCGACACCTCTGGGTTCCAATACCTCTTGTAAGGCTTCGGCTATTTGACGAGTAAGCCGCTCTTGGACTTGCATCCGACGAGAGTACATATCGACAATGCGGGCGAGTTTGCTCAAGCCAACTACCTTTTGGTTGGGGATATAAGCAACGTGCGCTCGGCCCATGAACGGTAACATGTGATGTTCGCACATGCTAAAAAAGTTGATGTCCCGGACTAGTACCATCTCATTGTGACCTTCATCAAAAATCGCTCCATTGATGATGTCGTCCAGAGATTGGTTGTAACCACTAGTGAGAAATCGCATCGATTCAGCTACCCGTTTGGGGGTTTTCAACAAGCCCTCACGGTCTGGATCTTCTCCTACTCCCAAGATAATCTGGCGCACTGATGCCATCATGTCTTCGAGGCTGACTTCTTCAGGATCGTGGATTTTTATTGGCGCACCATTGAGGGTATTACGATCTGGTCTAGGACTGACATTGCTGAGTCGATCTTTACCAGCAGAATTACCACTTTGAGGAGGTGAAATAGTCATGTTCGATCTTAATAGATATAGAAGTTAAAAAAATGAGCGAAACCGATGTTAGTAGATAAATTGAGGAACTATAAAGCTCCACCGCTAGGCATAATCACTAGTTCTTCAACTACTGCACCAGCAGGGGCGAGTACAGTGTAGAGAATGCCTTCAGCAACCATTTCGGCGGTCAACATGGCAGATCGATCGAAATCAGCTTGCACGGTAGCTGTATCCCACAGTGGTGTATTGACCGAGCCAGGACAAACCGCACTTACCCGAATGCCATTGGCGCGTTCTTCCCCAGCAATGGCTTGGGTAAGTGCCATCAACCCAAACTTGCTGACAGAGTAGGCACCCCAGTTGGGAAATACTTGTTTACTGGCAATCGACGAAATATTGACAATTGTCCCAGAGCGACGTTGGCGCATGTGCGGCAAAATTCCTTGAATACACTGAAAAACGCTGGTGAGATTGAGGTCGATGATGCGTTGCCAATCCGCTAAGGGCGTATCTCCTATCGATCGAGTGTATGCCATCCCCGCATTATTAATGAGGATATCCAAATTGTCAGAGTCTGCGGCGATTGTGGCAATTTTGGTTGAGACTCGATCGATTTGAGCTAAGTCTACCACGTATGTCTTGGCTGTTACCCCAATGGATCTCGCCGCCTGGGCTACTGCTGTTAATTTGTCTTCAGAACGCCCTAGCAGTGCCAAATTTATCCCTGCTTTTGCAAAAGCTAGAGCGGTAGCTTTGCCAATGCCACTGCTTGCGCCGGTAATTAATGCCGTTCGATTCGTTGTTGCAATCGGATTCATCTAGTCCAGGAAGTTTGCCCAGATTTGAGCGATATGTAAATTTTTGTTACGAGTTGATTATAGCATCGATTTAGGAGCGGTCAACGTTAGCTAGCTAGTAACAATAGGGTTTGGACGCACACTCTTTACCCAGCAAAGGTTACAGATCCCGCCGCCAGATCCAGACATCATTCTGTGAATACTCCCATCTGTCGAAATTTATCATATCTGAGCGATCGCAGCTCGGCTGATGGTAGCAATTGTAACTCATGTAAATTTTTGAGGATGGCATCTTTGAGGACTTCGGCAGCACGAACGGAGTCAGCATGTGCCCCACCGAGTGGTTCGGGTAAGATGCGATCCAGAATGCCCAAGTTTTTCAAGTCTTTGGCGGTGATTTTTAGGACTTCGGCGGCTTGAGGTGCTTTCCCAGCATCTTTCCACAAAATCGATGCACAAGCTTCGGGACTGGCGACATAATATACCGCATGTTCAAACATCATCAATCGATCGCTCACCCCAATCCCCAACGCTCCGCCAGAGCCACCTTCACCGATTACGGTACAAATAATCGGCACATCCAATCGAAACATCTCTCGCAGATTATACGCGATCGCTTCACCTTGCCCCAATTCCTCTGCTTCTAAACCTGCCCAAGCTCCTGGCGTATCGATAAAAGTGATAATTGGCATCCCAAACCGATTGGCATGTTCCATCAGCCGCATCGCCTTCCGATAGCCACCTGGTGCCGCCATTCCAAAATTTCGCGCCACATTATCTTTGGTATCCCGTCCCTTTTGATGCCCCAGTAGCACCACGGGAATCCCAGCTAATTTGCCCACACCACCCACCAATGCTGGATCGTCTTTACCGCGACGATCTCCATGCAACTCAATCCACTCATCACAAATTGCTTGGATATAGTCAAGCGTACTCGGACGGCGGGGATGACGAGCTAGTTGTAGCTGTTGAGCTGGCGTGAGACTGCTAAAAATTTCGTCGCGCAGTTGCACGTATTTAATCTCCAATGGTCGAATCTGACTGGAGATATCGACGTTACTTTCTTCAGCAAGTTCGCGAATTAGATCGATCCGTTCTTGCAATTTTGCCAACGGTTTTTCAAATTCTAATAAATAGGGCTTCTTTTCAGTGCCAGCCATTGTTTAGGGGATAGGGGATAGGGGGTAGAGG
>JBBRVB010000357.1:0-4651 GCA_038247275.1 Chroococcales cyanobacterium | reverse complement strand
TAGAATATATTATGTCTGCAACCTAACTGGTGGACACTGCCTACCTGACTATTTACCATCAATTATCAATTATCAATTATCAATTAAATCCTTACAGTTACTTGCTTACGATGAAGATACTCCTTGATCTCAGCGACAGTTAATTCGCCATAGTGAAGTAAAGACGCTAGTAATGCCGCCTCCGCATGTCCCTCCGTGACAGCTTGATAGATATGTTCGCAATTACCCGCACCACCAGAAGCAATTACTGGCACCTGTACCGCCATCGCGATCGATCGCGTCAGATCGAGGTCGTAGCCCGCCTTGGTGCCATCTGCATCCATACTAGTGACGAGCAGTTCCCCCGCACCCCGATTGGTGACTTCCTGTGCCCACTTCACCGCATCTAGTCCGGTATTTTCCCTCCCACCTTTGACATAGACATCCCAACCGGGATTACTGGAATCGTGACGACGTTTGGCATCGATCGCGACTACAATACATTGATTGCCAAATAGATCGCTAGCATCATTAATTAAGTTCGGATTCCGTACCGCCGCCGAGTTGAGACTGACTTTATCCGCACCTGCGCGTAATAAGTCCTTAATATTTGACGGTGATTGAATGCCACCCCCAACAGTGAGCGGAATAAAGATGCGATCGGCAGTACGATAGACCACATCAATTATCGTATCGCGATCCTCATGGCTGGCAGTAATATCGAGAAATACTAGCTCATCGGCTCCCGCATCATTATAAATCTGAGCCAGTTCGACTGGATCTCCCGCATCTCGCAGCTCGATAAAGTTTACGCCTTTGACGACTCGTCCAGCTTTGACATCCAGGCAAGGTAATATTCTTTTGGCTAACATATTGAAATCTCGTTGCTATAATTAACCACCCAGGAACATTACCTGTTAGCGATCTAGGTATTCTATTTTAGATCGCGATCGACCTGTTGCGGGTAGGTAAGGAATATTTATGTGATTGTTTCTCTCAGCAGATCTCTGTATCGTTACTAGCTGGATCGAGTTTTGCCAATATCCATTATCGGCGGGCATTAATCATAGGCAACAGAACACGACCATAAACCCTCTAAATTGCCCGTTAACTTATGAGATTTCAAAGATGGGGTAAAAGGATCTTCAGCCAACAGAATTAATACTTCAGTAATCCGCTCCCTTAACTGTAGATTTCTTTTAGTTATTTTTTTAAAAGATCGCGTAAAACTGCTACTCCAGACAACTTGCATCGTCATCTCCTAGCAGATCGGTAATTAAATCCTGAACACTACCTTTTTTTGCCGTCCCATCAGAGATTGCCTGCTTTAACTCGCGACGACTAGCCAAAATTTCAGCCTCTTGCTGCTCGATATGTCGTCTGCGAACTAGATCGAATAACTTTTCTCGGTCTTCGATCGATAATCGCTCGATCGAATCTACTATATCTTCGACAGTCATGATTATTATATTATTATCTGTGAATATTAATATTTGGATACATCGATCGAGTGGATGTTGAAGATATTTTTATTATATCTGTGTTATCAATTCATAGAGGCTCGATCGAACCTCACCATCATTCATTCAACCACGATCGACCATAAACAATCGATCGCATTACCAATTCCATCGCCATTCGGATTTTGTTCTAGCCATCGCACAACTTTAGGAATAATTGTAGCTGAAGTTTTAGCTACATGAGCTGATGCTTGTGCGATATGAGAGCGAACGTTACCGAAAGAGGAGATCAAGATACTCACTACTTCGTGACTGTCATTTCCTAGCCGAACCAATGTTGCGGCTGCACTACCGCGCACACCAGATTTTTCATTTTCAAGTAAAGAGAGTAACCTACTCATTACTTCAGGGCTGCCATTTCCTAACTGAACCAATGCTGCTACGGCATTATTAGACACGTTCAAGTCTGCATTACCGAGCAAGGAGAGTAAAGTGTTCACTACTTTTGAACTACCATTTCCTAACTGAACCAATGCGGATGCGGCACTAACTCGCACATATGATGAATCTTCATAATCTTCATATTCACAATCTAGTAAGGAGAGTAAAGTGTTCACGACTTCGGGACTGCTATTTCCTAACTGAACCAGTGCTAATGCGACACTAACGGCAACTTCACATTCTTCATATTCATACTTTTCATATTCATAATCTTCATCCAGCATAGAGAGTAAACTGCTTACCACTTCGGGACTGCCATTCCCTAACTGACCCAATGCTTCTGCGGCACTAGCACGTACATATGCACGTTCACAATCGAGCAAAGAGAGTAGACCATTCACGACTTCGGGACTACTATTTCCTAACTGACCCAATGCGGATGCAATACCAGAACACACATCCCATTCTTTATGCTCCAGTAAAGAAAGTAAGCTACTCACCACTTCGGAACTAGTATTTCCTAACCGACCCAATGCTAATGCGGCTGTAATAGCCACGCACCATTCTTCATCATTCATCATAGAAAGTAAACTATTCACCACTGCTGAACTGTCATTTCCTAACTTACCTAATGATTGTGCTGCATAATCGCGTATATTACAATCTCGATCTCCCAGTAGTGAAAGTAATTCAGAGATCACCTTTGATTCTTGCCCCAAAGCAGCTTGAAATTCTAGTAGTCGAAAACGATCGATCTGATCTCCCTGCGCTTGCAACTTTTCCCACAAATCTTGTTCTACAGTTGTTTCGCCAAAACAATGGAGAATCTTTCCTGCTTCGCTCTTGATTTTACTCCCAACCCAATTTGAATCACCAATTTCTAAACCCACTAATCGATCGAGTATATTCCCCACCCAATCTGCTACCACCACTGTTAATTCTGGTGGATCTTCCGTCAGACACCAACCCGCAAACAGTAAATCTCGATGTAGCCACTGTTCGTAATCACTCCCAGCCTCCAAAACTGCCTGAATCGCCTTCTGTGCCTTCTTCCCTTTCAGCTTCGACACGAGTAATAACAACACTTCTCGCCAATGTTGATCGTGTAAATGCTGCCGAAAATGAGCCAAGATAATCTCAGTATCATCTTCAACGTCAGCTCGATCGAATATCTCCTCCGCCGTCAAATATTCCTGAAACGTCTTATGTACGAAAGCATATCGATCTCGCCCCTGTTCGTTTAGCAAACCCGTCCGCCGTTGGATAAAATCGATAAACCTTTCGGCTTCGCCCTTTGCCTCGTGCGCTTCGCATTTTTTCAGCGTTTGAATCTCCTTCCGCAACCACCGAATCAACTCATCCTTGTCGATGAGCGTCCCGCCTTCAGTTTCGCCCGTGCTGCCTTGGGTATGAATCCAGTAGGCTAATTTCTTCAAGATATACAACAGATCGTCTGACTTGAGAAACAGTAAAACCTGCGAGTACAGCTTGATTTCCTTGCCACTATCCCAACTCGTCAACAGCGTCTCTACCGCCTTCTCATAGAGCTTACACCGCTGTCTCGGCAACTCCGCCTGATAGCGATGAATCAAGGTAATAATCGTCAATAACAACGGATTTCTCGCCAGCAGCCGAATCCGTTCATTTCTGGCAAACGCCTTCTGTAAATCCGCCTTCCGCCGTTCTGCTTGCGCCGGATCGTCCTTGAGCCGACTGTCATACCAATGATCGATAAATGTCGCTACCTGCTGATCATCAAAGGATTCCAGCGTATAGTGGGGAAACTCATCGAGATTGAAAAAGTCCCACCGATACCCTGCTGGGCGCGATGTAATTACCGCCGGATTGTCCTTATATTGATGCAGAAATGTCTCGATCTGCTCCGCCACCTTGCGCCGCTGCGCTTCATCCACCACCTCATCCAATCCATCGAGCAAAATCAACGCCCGTCCCCGCTCTAACCAATGCTCGAAAAACCCTGTAGGTAACTCCTTACAAGCTAAACTAGCTTCAGCATTCGATCGCAAGTACTCCAATAATCCCATGTTTGGCTGCAATATCCAATCCCGAATCCGTACCACCACAGGCAACCAATCAGCGTCTTTTTCTAAGCCGATCTGAGTTGGATCGCTTTGTGCCTTTCCACACAGCATTAAGGCAAAATAACTTGCCAGCATGGTTTTTCCCGAACCAGGTGCGCCTAGTATTACTGCTTTTTTCTGAGCTAGATTGATGACTTTTTGAGCTGGAATTCGTGGGGCGGATCGATTGCGTGTTGCCCATCCTTTTTGTTCTTGTAGTAAATTTTTCCGTCGAACAAAATTCACCAATTCTTGGTATTCTTGTTCCGGCAAATCGGCTGGTGCAGAGTCAACAATACAGCCATAGTCAATATCATCTACACTAGCTCTGTTTTTTGTCCCCTGCACATCTGGCATCACAAAAATCTGTGCCAAAATCTCTGGCTGTTCTATGTCCGAATCTGGTACTGCAATCCCAACAAATTTCACATCATCTACCCGCCGCGCCAATTGCTTCAGATATTGCACCTTCGCCACCTGAAAGCTAATCCCTACCTGATTGAAATAGCACTCAACAAACGCATCCATCCATAACGGCATCAGATCGCAAAGGTAATGCTCTGATTCAGGATGCTCGGATGCCGATTGTTTAAACACCTCTACTAACCTGAGTTCGATGAGGCGATGCCTCATCGTCAAATTCTTAGCCTGATTAGGTTTGAGGGACAGTCATCGAGTTCAATAATTCTC
>JBBRVB010000356.1:0-4662 GCA_038247275.1 Chroococcales cyanobacterium | reverse complement strand
ATTAGAGCGCAGCCACAAGGCGACAAAACGACGATTCTGGCTCTCACAGCCAGTGTCTTTGAGGACGAACGCCCACAGGCGATCGCGGCGGGCTGCAATGACTTTATTCGCAAACCCTTTCGCGAGGAGGAACTGTTCGCGAAGATGGCGCACTATTTGGGGGTGCGCTATCGCTACGAATCGATCGAGCCAACTAGCATTCCAGCAGCGACACCAGCCGATTTGACGACCGCATTGTTGTTAATCGATCGGATGCCTGCCCAATGGCGATCGCAACTCCACCAAGCCGCTACTCAAGTCGATGCCGAGCAAATTTTGAGGTCGATCGATCTGATCCCGCCAGAATATTCGCCGCTGGCTCTGGCGATCGCCGATCTGATGAACCATTACCGATTCGATCGGATTGTGGAATTAACCCAATCTTCCGCAAACCATCCGTAGGGGCGGGTGTCTTGTCGTTTTTTTATTCGGGGGGAACCCCCGAATAAAAACGCCGCTTTATGCTAGAAATTCTCGGTGTAACGATAACTTTCGGACAAACCCGCCCTCACCTGCTATTAACCTTTCGATCGCAGGGTAATTAGCGGAGATCTGACCCACCCCGCCCTACGGGCACCCCTCCGAGGAGGGGATTTTCCACCCCAGCCTCAATATGAAGGGAGTGAAGTTTGATGAATCCTAGTTCTTCCAAGGGCGATATTTTGATTGTCGATGACACGCCAGATAACTTGCGATTGCTATCTTCTACGCTGACGGAGGATGGCTACAAGGTGCGGAGTGTGATTAACGGGACAATGGCTCTGATGGGCGCACAAGCGGCTCCGCCCGACTTGATCGTCTTGGATATCAAAATGCCAGATATGGACGGCTACGAGGTCTGTCAACGCTTGAAACAGCATCAGAATACTCGTGAGATTCCGGTGATTTTTGTGAGTGCTTTGGATGAGGTTTTCGATAAGGTCAAAGCTTTTAATAGTGGCGGCGTTGATTATATTCAAAAGCCGTTTCACATCGAGGAAGTTCGCGCTCGAATTGAAAATCAACTGACGATCCGACGACTGCAAATTCAACTTCAAGATCGGCACGATCGATTGCAGCAAACTCAGGCAGAACTAGTGCAGGCTTTGGCACAGGAGCGATCTCTCAAACAACGGATCGAGGAAATGGCGGCGATCGAGGAACGCAATCGAATTGCCCGCGAGATTCACGACTCGTTAGGACATTCGCTGATGGCTCTAAATGTCCAGATCCAAGCTGCTGCGACGTTGTTGCTGACCGATCCGATTCAAGCTCAGTCTTTTTTGACTCAAGCCCAGCGGTTGGGTGCCATTACCATCCAGGAAGTTCGATCGTCGGTTAGGGCACTGCGGACAGACGAACGTACCGAACAGCCGCTCCCAGACACGATCGCGGCTTTGGCAGAAGAGTTTCGACAGGTGACAGGGATTACCCCCACCATTCGCGCTCGGTTGACGCAACCTATTTCTGCCTGTGTATCGAAAACACTCTATCGGATCGTGCAGGAAGCACTGACAAATATTTCTAAATATGCGGAGGCAACCCAAGTGGAAATTTATGTGGTGACGAAGGACGATTTTATTCACCTGAAGGTCGTCGATAACGGTCGGGGATTCGATCGACACCAGCAAGCAACTGGATTTGGATTACAGGGGATGCAGGAGCGAGTTACCGCTCTCGACGGCGAGTTTCGCTTAACGACATCACCAGGATCTGGTTGTCAGATTCAGGTGAAGCTTCCGGTGTTACTGGAGATCTGAGCAGATCCCCGATTAGATCTTATGGATGAGTTATTGGAGTTGCTGCGGAGATCTACCCACCCATCAGCACTTTTCGCTCCGAGGAGGAGATTTTCCCGCTCTCCAGTCCCCCCGCTCTCCAGTCTCCCAGTCTCCCCGTCTCCCCGTCTCCCCACTCCCCCCTTACCAGAGGTACTCTTATGATTCGCTTATTACTAGTAGACGACCAAAGTTTGATTTGCCAGGGCTTAGCCGCCATTCTGAACCAGGAAGATGATTTGCAAGTGGTTGGGTGTGCGGAGAATGGGCAAGTTGCAATTTCTATGCTCGAAGGCTTTGCCAACGATCGAGTCCCCGCTTTGTTGCCGGATGTGGTGTTGATGGATATTCGGATGCCTGTGATGACGGGGATTGAGGCGACTCGGTTGATTGCCGAGCGGTTTCCGGCTGTCAAGGTATTGATGCTGAGTACATTTGATGAAGATCGGGATATCGCTCAGTCGATGCGAGTAGGTGCCAAGGGCTATTTGCTCAAAGATATGCCAGCTCAAGAACTAGCGGCGGCAATTCGGTTGGTGCATCGCGGTTATAGCCAAATGGCTCCAGGTTTGATGGAAAAACTAGTGACGAGTGTTGCCAATCCTGACGACGAGCTGCCGCCGCAGATCGAGCCAGAAAAATTGAAGCAGCTACCGCCAAGAGAACGCGATGTCCTGCGGTTGCTCGGTCAAGGCTGCACGAATCGCGAAATCGCCACTAAATTGAACCTCGCTGAAGGAACGGTCAAAACCTATGTAACTCACCTGCTCAACCGTCTCACGTTCAACAATCGATCGCAACTGGCGATTTTTGCTAATTCGTTTAGCACAACTTTGAAGGAACTCAATCATTCGGTCTGATTTTTGGTTGCGGATCGAAGGATATTAACTAAAGTATTAAGCGATCGTACTCAGTCGATCGACTAATTTTAAACTACAAAGTAATTATCGGCCTGAGTTGTGGGGACTGATATCGCCACATGAACTGCTGAAAATCGAGAAATCTTTGGTTGCCGAATGAATGCACAACTATCTCGTTCACGAAGTGTGGGCTTTGCCCAATCGTCGATGCCTGGAACGACTTCAGTGCCTGCGGGATAGACTTCTATTGCCGTACCATATTCGTCCATCGCCAAGACCATAGGACTCCCTGGGTGGGGTGGAAAAGGTACAGTTTGACCTTTGAAGATTTTAGCTAGCACTTCGGCAACATGCTGGGGATTTTGAGCCGAAATAGACATGTGATGAATCATAGTTAATTTTCCTTGTTTGTGTGCGATCGCGATCTGAATTAATTGCAGTTACCATTGACTTGTGGATTAAAGATATTACCGACGCTCGTAAAGCATATATTTGAATGGGGATTGTTGAAGATCTTTTTGATGAGGGCTAAAATAGCCTAACGCGGCCTCAATTTCTGCAAGCTAGATTTGAGAATGCTTCCTTAGCAACCGATCGAGATAAATAAAATGCTAATTGGTTGCTTGAGACTTATTTATCTTATAATTTCAACTCAATCTAAACATCTGAAAAACGTCTCGATTTAGAGAGTGACTAAAGACAGTAATCTCTGACAACTTTTGGTAGTGGCATGAGTACGATCTCTTAATACTTTAGTTAATATCCTTCGATCTGCGAAAAATCCAATCGATCGATCGAAGCGAGGAGACAATTAGAGCCGCTTCTTGATTTAGCGATCGCTTCCCCTTGTCGATCCAACCCTGACTGAGGTTCAATACTTGGGATGGCAAATCGTCAAGGGTGAAGCGATTTATATTTAGGAATCTTCACATAAATATACTTAGCCAAAAGTTAACAAGAATTAATCTCTTTTGTCAACTTACGATCGAGACGTTTTTCAGATGTTTGTTTTGAGCGAGATCTCTAAGATCTAAACAATTAGATCGATAGAGCGACCACAAATGGATAATCTAGATAGAAATTGGAACAATCTGTTCGGGGAGTATACGACCGATGAAACTGCTTGGCATGGGCAATGGAATTCATACTCTCCTGAGCAGGAATTAATCAAGAGCAAACAAGCGGTCAGAAGTTTTCGCTCGAATATAGACCATACAGCCATCACTCATACCAATCGCTACCTGGATGCTGATGGAAATGTTATTGATGAAAAAAGCTGGCAAATCGATCGAGATACCTGGAACCAGCCGAGTGGATTGAGTCATCCTGCTATATCTTCAATGCGAACGTTGTCGTTTGGAGCAGGTGGTGGATCGGCTTGGCTTTCACACAAACTCATCCTCGGAAACGCCTGCGGTCTAGAACTTTTCTTTAGGAATCACGAATGGCGAATGAGTGTTGCAATTGTCTATGGAGAAAACGGTCAGCTCGATCGAATTACACACATTCGAGAACACCGGGGCTGTTTCTCTGATGAATTGCTCAGTGAAGAGCGATCGGAAATTTCAGGAAATTGGATTGGAAAGAAACGCTCCATGACTCCTGACTTGAGCATTTCACCTGAAGAAGATGTTCGAGTATCCTTCGATCGAACCATTGGCGATCGCCAAATAATTTGTCTTCCCGGCAACACGATCGTACAGGTTTCTAAGAGCATCAGTGCCGATCGACCGATTCAGCTTGCCGCAGGTCATCGAACAGCAGACCATCAGTTGCAGCATCTTGCAGCTCACTATGATAATACAGGTACGTTCATAGAGTTAATTTCTGCAACCTTGCAGCCGACTTCCTAGCGCGAATTCACTCGTATGTGAAGCATTTACTGAATCGTCTAACGATGCGGAATCGATCGCTCATCAACAAAAGTATTAAGTAATTATACTCAGCCTATCGACCAATGTTAACCGGATTGACTCTACTTCGTTGAGTGGGAGTCGAGACGTTCT
>JBBRVB010000355.1:0-4668 GCA_038247275.1 Chroococcales cyanobacterium | reverse complement strand
TTTAGCAGCAGCAGGTGTCACCGTACCGACACCGATCGTGATACAAGAATCGCCGTGAAAGCCTTGAAAGAAAGCTCCCGTATCGACTTTGAGCACATCTCCCTGCTTGATCACTTTCTTCCGGTTGGGGATACCGTGTACCGCTTCATCATTGATACTCGAACAGATGGAGGCTGGAAAGCCATATAAACCCTTGAAGCTGGGAATGGCATCCATTTCCCGAATTCTTTTCTCAGCAAAAGCATCCAAATCCGCTGTAGTCATTCCTGGCTCTACCATTGCCATAATTTCTTTTAGGACTGTAGCGACAATTCTGGCAGATTGGCGCATGATGCCGATTTCCCGCTCAGTTTTGATCTGAATCCCCTTCTGTTGTTTCTTTTCGCGGGTAGGTTGCTGCTTTTGTAAAAGTAAATCGGTGAGAATATTCATATCGTAATGGAGCAGGCTGGGTAAAGGTGAATTAGTTGGGAGCTGGGAACGGGTGAGACTGGAGCCTTCTCATTTTAATACTTTCTTCGATCGTTGGTGTAGCTACTGGCATTAGGGATTAGGGATTAGGGATTAGGCTTTAGGCTTTAGAATGTAGGGTGGACAGTGCTCACCAGCCCACCAGCCCACCAGCCCACTAGATAGATTTCAGGCATCATTAACTTCATAAATGATTAGATGGAAAATCGTATCCGAGTCGCCAAAGACAAAGCCGAACTGGTCAAATCCTTAGTTGCTTCATCTGAAAATAATAGCCCCTTTCAGACTTATGCCGATGTCATCTTATTTGCAGCAGTATTCGGTGCCAACCAAAAACAACGCACACCTTTAGGCGAAATTTCTAAAAAAGAACCGGGACCGATTAGTATCGAGATCTTTATCACACGGGGTTACGATCCGGTGATGAAATTGATCGCGATCGCGGCTACTGAAAATATTAATGTTATTTCACCCGATCGATCGGATTTTGAACAGCAGCGGATTCAGATCTTTGAAGAGTATGCCAATGGTGGATTGGATTTGCTCGATCGAGAGTTGTGTGGTGCGGTAGACTATACCGAGCGAATTTTATTAATGCTCTCAGTCAATGCAGCACGGCAAACAGCTCCACAGCAGCATCGTCCAAATGCGATCGCAGCTAATTTGGGTGGTGAAGATCGCACTGTAACTACCCCAGTAGAGTTCGATCTGCGAAAATTTTTGGGTTAAATTGTGGTGAAGATGTTGCCAAAGAAACAAAACCAACTAAACTAAAGTCAGTTAGTTGTATGCGTCCATCATTCCACCTAACGGGGAATGCCGTTACTTGGAGATAATATTTATGAACGTTCTGCTCCTCTATCCCCGATTTCCCAAAAGTTTTTGGTCATTTGAGAAAATGATCGAATTGATGGGTCGCAAAGCTTTGATCCCACCATTGGGACTAATTACCGTCGCCGCCATCCTCCCGCAAGAGTGGAACTTTAAGCTCGTCGATCTCAACGTTCGGGAAGTTACCGAAGCTGAGTGGAGCTGGTCGGAACTGGTGATTTGCTCGGCGATGATCGTTCAAAAACCAGATTTACTCGCTCAGATTCAAGAAGCCAAACGCCGAGGCAAGCGCGTTGCCGTCGGTGGCCCTTATCCTACGGCTTTGCCCCATGAAGTCTCCGAGGTTGGAGCTGATTATTTAATCCTCGATGAAGGCGAACTGACGATCCCGTTATTTGTCGAAGCAATCAAACAGGGGCAAATGTCGGGCAAATTCCGCGCACCCAATGGCGAACGTCCTGATGTGACTACCACGCCGATTCCCCGCTTTGAGTTGCTGGAATTTGATGCGTATGCCGAAATGTCCGTCCAGTTTTCGCGAGGCTGTCCATTCCAATGCGAGTTCTGCGATATCATCGTCCTCTACGGTCGCAAACCTCGGACGAAAGATCCCGCCCAAATGCTCAAGGAACTCGATTATCTCTACGAATTGGGTTGGCGGCGGAGTATATTTATGGTCGATGACAACTTCATCGGCAACAAACGCAACGTGAAGCTGTTGCTCAAAGAATTATTGCCGTGGATGGTCGAACACAAGTATCCGTTCTCCTTTGCCACCGAAGCCTCAGTAGATCTGGCAAACGACCAAGAATTGATGGATCTGATGGTGCAGTGCAACTTTGGCTCCGTCTTCCTGGGGATTGAAACTCCAGATGAGGAAAGTCTCGCACTGACTCAAAAACATCAAAATACCCGTAGTTCCCTCACTGAAGCAGTCGAACGGATTGCTAAATCAGGGATGCGCGTGATGGCTGGATTTATCATCGGTTTCGACGGTGAGAAAACAGGTGCAGGACAACGCATCGTCAAATTTGTCGAACAGACAAATATTCCCACCGCCGTATTTAGTATGCTCCAAGCATTACCCGATACCGCACTATCCCATCGGTTAGCCAAAGAAGGTCGTCTGCGCGGCACCGCAGATGGCAACATCAACCAAACCACGTTGATGAACTTTGTCCCCACCCGCCCGCTCGAAGAAATCGCCATCGAGTATATGGATGCCTTTGATGAATTATACGAGCCATCGAAGTTCCTCGATCGCACTTACCGTCATTACTTGACCCTTGGCGAAGCCACCTATCCCGATAAAGGTGAAGGTCGCAAGAAAGAATTTAGTTGGATGGTCATCCGCGCCCTCCTGATCATCTGCTGGCGACAAGGAGTAGTTCGTTCTACTCGTTGGCAGTTCTGGAGCAACCTCTGGAGCATGTACAAGCTCAATCCAGGTGGGGTCAGTAGCTATTTGGTGACTTGCGCCCAAATCGAACATTTCTTGGAGTACAGAGGCATTGTCCGCCGGGAGATCGGATCTCAATTGGCAGACTTCCTCGCGGAGGAAGCCAGAATCAAAGCCGCAGCGATGGAAGTAGAAAAAGTTGAATCAGTAGAGGCTCTAGAAACGGCTGTCTAAATAGTAGATATTGCCAAAGCAAAAAAACAGGGTAGGGGTAATTCATGAATTACCCCTACCCTGTTTTTTTTGCTCTCATGGTGCGTTATCGTATAGCAGTAACGCACCATACGGGGAAATTATTTTGTGCAGTTTTCCTTAGTTGTTTGAGTAATCTGCGATCGACTAATTGCTGTAATTCCCCCGGTGCTTGGATGCCCCGCCAGAATGCTTTTAAAGCGAGATTGATGGCTAAAATAGAGATATCCCCGCCAGCTACTAACTAACAGGGATATCAGCGGTTACAGCCGCATCAAAATTAAGATACCTACCTAATATTATGACTCAATCACGAGAACCGAACGATCGAGATCTTTTTACCCGCATCGCCCAAGTAGAGTACCGACTGATGAAGATCGAGAATACCCAAGCGGAACTAGAAAACACGATGACCCCCGGTGGCTATATCACCGAGGCATTCGAGCGAGTGCTAGCCGAAATTGACGAAGTGAAGGCGCAAAACCAAGAGCTAAAAGCTGCAATCGGCGAACAGAATGGCAAGATCGACATCATCTTGAGAAGTGTTACCGGAATGGGTAACTCATAAACCCCAAAACACCAGTTACGATCCCAAAAATATAAAAAGTTGGGATAAATACCAGTAGTTATCGAGCGCATTTTCATCTGCGGCAATTGCTGATTCATAATATTCACTGGACTGAATCGAGCTAGTTGATGCGTTCGAGCTTATGGGCATATTATTCATAGCTCACTGATGTCATTTTGGCACCAGCAAGCTAGAATTAAGGTAAATCTCTCATAACTATAATGAACCAACGAACCCAAGATGCGCGAGTCGTTGCAAGAATTCCGTCTACGGTCAAAGAAACTTTACAAAAAGCAGCAGACTTATCTGGTGCAACCTTAAACCAATTTCTGGTCCAATCGGCACTCACCGCCGCCAACCAGATTCTGGAAACAGAACGGACGATCGTTTTATCCGAACGGGATGCTCAGACAGTCTTCGATTTACTCGAAAATCCGCCCACACCCAACCAACAACTTTTAGTCGCTGTAGATAGACATCGAGCATTTATCCGTGAAAATAATCGAACCGCTGAATAAATCCCACGATAGAGAGCAGTTTGATTGCGGTGTAGAAGTCCTCAACCAGTTTCTCAGATCGACGGCTAGGCAACATATTCAGAAGGGTATTTCGCGTACTTTTGTTTTGAACGACGGAGATCTCCCCCAAAACATTATTGGCTTTTTTACGCTGACGATCTGTGAAGTCAGGAGCGAAAAATTACCGTCTGAGATCGCTAAAAAATATCCAGCACAAGTGCCTGGTGTCAAGTTGGCGCGTCTAGCAGTCGCGAGACAATGGCAGCGTCAGGGTATCGGCGAAATTTTGATGGTAGAAGCGATGCAGCGTGCGCTGCTGGTTGCTGATACTGCTGGCGGAATTGGTTTGTTTGTTGATGCGAAGGATGAGGCTGCCCAAAGCTATTATGCTCGTTATGGTTTCGTCACTTTAGCGGACAATCCGCTAGAGATGTTTCTAGCATTATCTTTGGTGAGAACGTTAAATCTATCCAGTAGCAATGGTTGAATTAATTGATTGAATTTGCTTCAGATTAGCAATTATCGTCTGAAAACAACCCTCTGTCTTGAAAAGGTGCTTTACTTGGGGAAACCCCAAGAACGCACTTTTCGCTACCCTCTACCCTCTAAACACTAGTAACTATGTTTTG
>JBBRVB010000354.1:0-4704 GCA_038247275.1 Chroococcales cyanobacterium | reverse complement strand
TCGGTGCCATCGCCGCCCTCATCTACGCCATCTTAGGCGCGGCGGATGTCGCTTTAACCGAAGCTTTGATGGGCACATTATTATCGATTTCCCTGTATGCGATCGCGGTGCGATCCTCAATGGTAGTGCGGGTGGGAATCTTGAACAGCGAGACTACAACCGATTCTCCGCTGGAGAGGCTCCGCCAACGACTCATCGATGATTTACGCACGATTTTTAGCAAACATTATCTCCGACTCGAACTCGTTTCTTACCAAGATTTGCCGACTTTGCGCCAAGCATTACTCGATCGCACCATCCACACCACCATCGCCCCTCCCGTAGATGCCCACAATCCAGAAATCACCACCAGAATTCAACGTCTCTATGAGATTATGCACACAGAACTCCCCTTAGACACACCGCTGATCTATCTCAACCCATTAACCAGTAAACTGACTGTCACGGAGCCACAACAATGAGATGGATTTATCTACTAGCAGGTATCGCCCTGGGAGTGAAAATCCTGCTGACTTCCAACGCGCTCCCAGACTTATCACAACTGACGATCGTCGAAACGATCGTCCGCGAGACTGGCATCCCCAACGCGGTATCCGGGATCATCTTGAGAAATCGACTATATGACACGATCTTTGAAGTCGTCGTCTTTACGATCTCCATCTTAGGCGTAAAATTCTTGCTCTCCACCGAAGAGCCTGCCACCACAGTCTATCAATTTACCGATTCACCCTCGATCGTCTTAGCTAGACTAGGGGCGACAATTGCGGCATTAGTGAGTATCGAACTGGCACTTCGCGGACATCTTAGCCCCGGTGGTGGTTTTGCCGCAGGTGTAGCTGGTGGTACCGCCATCGGCTTAGTGGCAATTACCTCCTCCACAGCAGAGATGGATCGACTCTACCAGCGTTGGCACGCCGCCACTTGGGAAAAAATTTCCGCACTAGTTTTCATCATCCTCGCAGCAATTAATCTCTCCGGTGTAGAATTGCCCCACGGCGAATTTGGCGCATTAATTAGTGGTGGATTTATCCCGATCCTGAATGTGCTCGTCGCCATCAAAGTTGCCTTAGGTTCGTGGGCGGTAATGTTGCTGTTTATCCGTTATCGGGGCTTGTTATAGAAACAGAACTCAATTCGATCGGTTAAAAAGCCATAGTCATTACCATCTACAGTTGATTTTACCAAACAGTAGGTGTTTAGAGCCTCCTGCCTAAAGGTGCGATAGTTGTTCAGAGGGAGTTTAAATCTCTCTTAACAACTTCGCTCTCTTGAAAAGGTGCTTTACTTGGGCAAAGCCCAAGAACGCACTTTTCGCTGTCAACTGTCAACTGTCAACTGTCAACTGTTTACCATTGCGATGTTTCATCGATTGGCGAATGGCATTGGCATCGATCGCCACTCTACCAATCGAACTAGGGGCGATGAGTTGGGGATCGTCGCGTCTAAACATCTAAACTTGCCAAGAATTTCTCCGCTGCTAATCGGTGCTGTTGCTGCTTTGCTGGAGCCATTTTATCGAAAGTTCTCACTAGCATCCCCAAGCGCGGATTACTCAAAAAGAAATCGCGATGGACGTGCATAAACCGCCAAAATAAACCATCCCAAGTTACTTGCCAATCACCTTTGGGGTAATTGCTCATCTTCATCAGATAATTACTACCGCTGATATAGGGCTTGGTACACATGCCGCCACCATCGGCAAACTGGCTCATCGCATACACATTAGGCACCATCACCCAATCATAGGCATCGACGAACATCTCCATAAACCAGCGGAACACCTCGTCAGGATCGAACTCACACAGCAACATAAAATTACCTACTACCATCAGTCGTTCGATATGGTGAGCGTAACCGCTGTGAAGAGTTTTTTGGATCGTGACATCGAGCGGTAAAATCCCAGTAGTCCCCTTCCAGAAACTTTTGGGAACCTGCCGACTAAAGCCCCAATAGTTGCGTGTGCGCTGGCTGCGTCCTCGTCGTTCGTATGTAATCCGCATAAACTCCCGCCACCCCATTAGCTGCCGAATGAAGCCTTCTAGGCTATTTAGCGGCACCCGATCGACCATTGTCAGAGCTGCGTCGATGACTTGTTGGGGCGATAGCAGTCCAGTATTGAGTAGCGGCGATAATACGGAGTGATGCAATACCGTCTCTGCTGAGACGATCGCATCTTCATACACCCCAAAATCAGCAAACCGAACCTCTAAAAAGTCCGTCAGCCAATCATCCGCCTCAGCATAAGTCGTCGGGTAAAATCCCGCTGCAAAGGGCTGCGCTACCGAGCCATAATTATTGCCAAAATTTTGGCTCACATAAGTCTGAGCTTCCCGCACATACTCATTCAATCCGGGTAGATCCAAAACTGGAACCGATCTACCTTTGGGAAATTTCTGGCGATTGTCCACATCATACGTCCACTGTCCGCCCAGCGGCTTATCAAATTTATCGAGTAAAATTTCCCGTTGCTTGCGTCTGTCGATATAAAAATCCGTCTGCTTATAACTCTTCCGGTTGTCAAAAAATGCCGAGATTTCTGCCGGATCTTCCAGGAAATTCGGCGTGCGATATTCCTTGAGCACGATCCCATACTGCTGCGCTCCCGCTGTCAACCGCTGTCGGAGCCAATCATCCACCACATCAGCATAATGGAGTTCGCGCACTCCCGCACTAGCGATGATGGGCACAAGTAGTTGCAAATCGCATTCGGCACTCGTCGCTGGGATATACCGCACCGCGTAACCTTGCTCGGTGAGATAATCCACATACATCCGCATCGTGGCGCGATGTAATAATAATTTTTGCTGGTGAAAATTGTACTGATGAAAATATAACCACTCTTCGACTAGATAAACAATTCCCCCAGGGATTAAGGCGGGATGTTGTCGAAACAGTTGATTGGGAAATACAATGCTAGCTTGAGTTGACATGGCGATCGCCCTTTCTCACATTTTAACAGTTGACAGTTAGCAGTTGACAGCGAAAAGGGCGATCTTGGGCTTTGTCCCGATTGGGTTCGTTCCATCGCCCTAGAAACAAAGGCGGGTAGCTAAGTATTAAAAATCCGATCGATCCTCACCACTGCTCAGACAAAAGGGTAGCTAGTTTGGTATTCTGGAGTCTATGTGGATTGACCTAGAGCAGGCTAGATCGCGACTGGACATCGGCAACACTATATTAAATAACTGTAAGATTAATTAACAATGACAGATCTAAATCAAGAACCGCTATTATTGCGTGCAGCTAAGGGTGCTACGCTCGATCGTCCGCCAGTGTGGATGATGCGTCAAGCGGGGCGTTATATGAAAGTCTATCGGGATCTCCGCGATAAATATCCCTCCTTCCGCGATCGATCCGAAAAAGCCGAACTCGCGATCGAAATCTCCCTTCAACCCTGGCGTGCCTTTGCCCCCGATGGCGTAATTATGTTTTCCGACATCCTCACGCCCCTTCCAGGCGTGGGTATTCCCTTCGACATCATCGAGAGCAAAGGGCCGATTATCGAGCCAGCAATCCGCTCTCAGGCGCAAATCGACGCGCTCCACCCTCTCAATCCTGAAGAGTCCCTCCCCTTCATCAAAGAAATTTTGGGCACCCTTCGCCGGGAAGTCGGCAATAAATCCACCGTCCTCGGCTTTGTCGGCGCACCCTGGACATTAGCAGCTTATGCGATCGAAGGTAAAAGCTCCAAAGACTACGCCAACATCAAAGGGATGGCCTTCCGCGAACCCCAGATGCTCCACAGTTTACTCGCTAAAATCGCCGATGCGATCGCCGTCTACGTCCGCTATCAAATCGATTGCGGTGCCCAAGTCGTCCAAATGTTCGATTCCTGGGCGGGACAACTCAGCCCCCAAGACTATGAAACCTTCGCCCTCCCCTATCAGCAACGCGTAGTTCAACAGGTAAAAGCCACTCACCCCGATACGCCCCTGATCCTCTACATCAGCGGTAGCTCCGGCGTATTGGAACTCATGGGTAAATCTGGTGTCGATATCATCAGTCTCGATTGGACAGTCGATATGGCAGTAGGCAGACAGCGGATTGGGGCGCATTTGGGCGTACAAGGCAACATGGACCCCTGTGCATTATATGGTTCCAAGGACTTCATCCGCGATCGGATCGTCGATACGGTTCGCAAGGCTGGTAAAACCGGGCATATTATGAATCTCGGTCATGGTGTTTTACCAACTGTACCAGAAGAAAATGTCGCCCACTTCTTTGAAACTGCCAAGAATGTCGATAAGTTACTCTAACCTTTTGGGTTAGGCTAAAGATTGAATATCCTCTCTAATTTTCATGGATTAGGGAGGATTTTAAATTAATCGATCGTTAGATTTTTGGGATCGAGACAAACTTCAAATACTACCCCTGTTGATGAAACGCTGGAATTCGATCGCGTTTGGAAGAATTAGATCTGATGTTAGAATCCCGACTATTAAACATCTGGGAACCCTTTTGGCAAGCCGTGAGATTTGGTGGTTTAGGAATTGCGATCGGGTGGTTTATTTCGACATTGGGACGTTAGTTAATAGAAATATTAGTACTATTTATCGCATAAAGATATCAACATAGTCGGTCACAGCATCGCACGGACTTTGCATTCGTTGTAATCGCCAATATTTCCTATTCTCAGTGATTTTAAATATCATTTCTCCCTCTCGTTCGCAAGATTGCCCTTGATTGATGTGACTTACTCGCGTG
>JBBRVB010000353.1:0-4705 GCA_038247275.1 Chroococcales cyanobacterium | reverse complement strand
TGCTAATAAGCGATAAGTTTGTAAAACATTTGACGATCTTTGCGATCGAGC
The DNA here is from genome assembly GCA_038247275.1 of Chroococcales cyanobacterium. Classification (GTDB taxonomy): domain Bacteria; phylum Cyanobacteriota; class Cyanobacteriia; order Cyanobacteriales; family Chamaesiphonaceae; genus Chamaesiphon. The sequence continues at coordinate 4,654 of JBBRVB010000353.1, read as the reverse complement.
AGTTTCTGGACGAGCTTGGACGATGAATAACTCCTGGGTAATACCATCTTTTGCCCATTCCAGATCCATTGGCGTATATTCACCACGCACCTGTGAGTAATGTGATTCAATTAAACAAGCCCAGTTAGCTAGCTGAAGAATTTCATCTTCACTTAATGCAAATGTATCGCGATCGGATTGAGAGACGGGAATATTTCTAGTTAGTTTAGAACCACTCAGATCGTAAATCATCTTAATTTCTTTGCTGCCCAATTGCTTTTTAATTATCGGGCGATATCCCTGTTTGAGTGTCGGTTTAAATACTAAATATTCATCGGGATTGACAGCACCTTGAACGATATTTTCACCTAAACCATAGGCGGCGGTAATTAAGGCAGCATCTTTGAAACCCGACTCGGTATCGATCGAAAACATCACCCCAGATGTGGCTAGATCAGATCGCACCATTTTTTGAACACCGATCGAAAGTGCTACATCAAAATGGTCGAAGCCGTTATTGTGGCGATAAGAAATTGCTCGATTGGTAAATAGCGATGCCAGGCACTTGGCACAAGCTTCGAGCAATGCTTTCAATCCGTTGACATTGAGATAAGTCTCTTGTTGTCCGGCAAAACTCGCATCGGGTAAATCTTCCGCCGTCGCACTCGATCGCACGGCGACATCGGTATCCGCGCCATATTCCTGACATAATTGTTGATAGGCTGTCGCGATCGCTTCTTCTAATGCTGGTGGGAAGGGAGTTTGCAACATCAATAAGCGGGCTTGCTTGCCCCGTTGCCGCAAGTTGTCGCCATTTTCCACATCTAAATCGGCAAAGATCGATCGTAACTTTGGCTCTAAACCAGCACTGTTAATGAAGTAACGATAAGCATCAGCGGTAGTGGCAAAGCCCGTTGGCACTTTCACCCCTTTGGGAGTCAATTGCTGAATCATCTCGCCGAGAGAAGCATTTTTACCGCCAACCAGGGCGATATCGGCAATACCAACTGCTGTAAAGGGGAGAACTAAGGTTGGGAGAGGATTTTGGTCGTTTGCTTGAGGATCGATCGTTGTTGGGAGCATACACAAATATCCTGCCATTGGGGTGAGAGTGGGCAACTTCAGCTCAGATTGAATCCGACAGAAGTAAGCCTCTGACCATTATTTATACGCAGAGAATTTGAGGGAATTGTGAGGATACCAGGATTCGTTGCAAAGATTTAGATTCGTTGGCGGTAGGGTCACGTTTACCCGTGCTTGACGAGTCAGGCTAACGCCAAAGCAATAGCCTCTGCGAAGGCAGACGCTGTGCGAACGCCTTTAGCGACTCGATACCAGCAAGATAATTAGGTCCAAAAGCTAAGTTGCAAGAGAAAATAATCAAGATATTGACTCCTGATCGCTCTGTGGGACTTCGCTCAACCCATACCCAGATCCCATCAATTCTTGCAATCGTCTGATGAACCGGGCGACTGGGGCACCATCTGTCACGTCATGGTCGAACAGCACTGTCAGTCCCACATATTCGCGAATGACAATCTGCTCGCCGACAATACCAGGTCTTTTGGCGATCGCACCTACTGCCACAATCAAGGGATGGATGCCGATGGGAATGCCCCAACTCAAACCGCTTTGACCCGCCATTCCCAGCGATGTCACTCCGACAGTCCCCATCATCTGCTTAACCCGAAACGGGTTACGAAACAAAGGTTTCCAGAAAAATAAATCGCGGGCAAACCTTGGCAGCATCGTCCCGATTTTGGCGATCCAGGCAGCGCGGGGAGAACCAATTTGTACTTCGCCTGTTGCAACTGAAGATCGTTGGGCGGCGCGAATTTCGGCATGAATTTCTGCCACATTTTTTTCATTTGCTTTGCGAATAATGTAGGGCATTGGTAGCGTCTCGCCTGCGGCTTTTTCCCCCACTGCTCGTTCCACCACAATATTTATATCTACATCATCGAAAATCACCAATTGTTTATTCCCCTTTCGCACCGCGTGGATATACTTGTGTTCGCTGACAGCCTGGGCGAGACACTTGACGACCCAGCCCGTAAAACTTATTCGCACTCCGGTTTGTACCGATCGATCGCGAATCGCAATACGGGCTTTGGTGACATCAATTTCCAGCAGGATTGGGATATGATGCCGTTTCCGACCCCAGATTAGTGTATCGATTGTCGGGTTGCGAAAGGAGGGAAACTCTCGCTGTTCAAAGTTGCCGATCTGGTCTGATATTTTCATCTGCGCTTGCCTGTTTGCGATCTAATCCGAGACATTGCGAAAGAGGATTGTCGCAAACCCGATCGCCACGAACCAGATAGCGTCCGTTGAGTCGGATCGGCAAGGGATCGCCAGACAGCGGTGTGCTAGCCGATCCGGGTCGCTGGGCATGAATGTGTAGGTGGGGTTCGTCGCTCGCGCCAGAATTGCCCACCTCGGCAATCCGATCGCCGACCTTAACCTCCATCCCGGTTTGAACCGAGAGGCTCTGGGGGCGAAAATGGGCAAGGGCGATATCAGCATCACCACAGCGCAAGATCGCATAATTACCCGATCGATTGACTCGATCGATTTCTGGGATTGTCATATCTGGGAAACCATCGATCGCCATGACAATTTTTCCCGCACAGGGAGCCAGCACAGGCTGACCATAAATTCGGTAGGCGGCAGGATCGCTAGGAACTAAGCTTGAAGCTCGCAAGCCGAATCGATCGATCTGGATTATATCAACGCCATAACTCTGTCCTCGATAGGCATGAAAACGCGGAACTGATTCGTCCAACGTCTTCACATGGGCGTTAATCCGTAGATCGTTACCACCATTGAGAATGAGATAATCACCACCACGTAACGGAAAGGCGAGATCGACAATGGGAATTGCTGGGGGAAACTGCCCCAACCAACTCCCCACAGCTTCATCCCCTGCAAACACCCCAAAGGCAACAAAACCAACGATCGCCGCCCAACCCAGCCAATTAGATGGCATCCCGCGTTTAGGGCGATGCCTCTTAAGTCCGATCGCCAAGGCAAGGATAAACAGCAGCCCATAGAGATAAGGTGTCCACCAAGGCGGAAACACCCAGACTCCCATCCGCGCGATCGCAAATAAGCCAATCGCCGTGATGAGAGCTTGGAACAAAAAACCCAGTAGATTGCGTGGTGGCGCGATCGCCAGCCACCCGATCGCGCCCAGCGGAATCAGAAGCTGTGCCAGGATGAGAAAAATCATTTCTTTCTATTCGCCCGAATGGGCATAGTCATTACGAATCCCGTACATAATACTGAAAACAGAATTATCTTTTGGATCTGATTCGTCTCCCATAAAAAGTTGAGGGTTTCCCAATCGTTCGATCCTTATTTATTTAAATCTAAACAAATAATGTGAGGATTTTGTGAGGAAATAGGGGAAAATATTAGATATTATCTATTAATTAGTTGTTGTGAAATAGCCAGCAGATATCGCGGGGATATTAATAATACTGATGGTCATCCCTGTGGGGAGCATCTCACTTTTTATTACTTAACTGGAGAATAAATTATTAAGAACCATTCATCAGATGGTTCAGCGATCGAAGTTATTTTTCTATTTCAGAATTTTAAAAGGTGTGGTACTCCCATCCCTGTGCCCATACCCTTTGCAGGATTTTCGGCTTTATTTCTATCGATCGGTCTATTAGAATCGGATAGATTATTTATTCGGCGTTGCTGAATCTATGTATGATATAACGATCGAGAGAGGTAATTACTATCCAATTTGCTGAGATCTATCGTGACTAAAATTATTAACTAAAATAAGAACAGGAACACCCCAAAATCTAAGATAGTGAGCGTCGCGGATCGCCCGCAATGCAATTAATAGCTTAACTGAATATGTCAGCATTTATTTAGACTTAGAATAGCAAAGTGTCTTGCGATGAAGTCGAGCTAAATATTATCTAAGCTTTGTATTTCTTCCCTCTACCTTAGTCATACAAATTTAGCGCACCAAGCGACAAATAATTTAATCTCCATCTGGAATAAATATCGGATATACTGGCCATCTATCCGTGACATAGAAGTAACATTTTCAGCTACCTACTAGTTCCCATAATGGCTGAAAAGTTTTTGCACTGTCACCTAGTACCCACCCTAAAATCCCTGGCTGAAAGTGATCTACTGCCATCCAGAGCCAAATTTCGTGTCTTGTGTGCGCCTTTCATTGGGAGGTTTCCTCCCAATGAATCACCCGCTTTTTTGAGCCGACAAATATTTTTAGTTCATCTAATTCTCCAACTTGTGGAGTCTTTTCTAGTTCACAACGTCATAGCATACATCAAATCAGTAACGCTAAATTTCTAACCCTTATCGATCGAACTCCTGCTCGTATTAGCAGCTACTGTTGGATTATATATCCTGTGTACAGAATTTGTCAAAAAAGTTTTCTACCAACACATTGGATCTTAACAATGGCTCACTCTCTCGATCGAAATAATATCCAGAATAGATGGTCGGCTCGTGCTTATACATCACTATCGATTGGCGCGGCAATTCTGACGATCTGACGATCGCCCTCAACCGATCGTTTTCATGAACATTTATATCGTAATCAATCAATTCATACAATAAATCAAACGGTAGTTGCTCAAAGTAGATAGGTAGGTGGAGTTTTTTAATTCAATACCTACAGCTTTCA
>JBBRVB010000352.1:0-4709 GCA_038247275.1 Chroococcales cyanobacterium | reverse complement strand
GATCGAGCGATGGTTCACTAAATCGATAAGTCATTATGCTTAATCAATCTCAGCGAGAGCACACGAAAAATTATCTCTAAATTTGGCTGCATTTAGCCCCTTGGTGCATTTTCATGGACGAGAAAAATCACCGAAAATGCATCCGACGCTCGGTGGAACGCTATTCACGAGGGAACATCCAGGGCGCAAGCCGCTGTCAACTGTCAACTGTTCACCCTCTACCCGTCACCGACAACCCCTCCACAATCAGCGATGGCGTATGACAGGGGCCATTCCAATCGATATCGGCACCGATCGCGACAACTTGTTTGAGCGCAGTGTAGACATTCCCACTCACCATCGTATCCTTGACCCGACCGACAATTTCACCTTTTTTGACCCGATAGCCCAATTCGACATTGATCGAAAAATCGCCAGACATCCCAGCACCACTCCCCAGGATTTGGTCGATGATAATCCCCGAATCCAGATGTTTGACTAGTTCGTCAAAACTCATTGTCCCCGGTGCGACCGTAAAGTTGACTAGATCGGGGGTGGGATAGCTACCCAAGCCCGATCGAAAGCCATTACCTGTCGAACCAGAACCCAGTTGCCGCCCGATCGTCCGATCGGCATAAAATAATTTCAGCTTGCCTTCGTGAATGAACGTCAATGTCCGCGTCGGCGAACCTTCATCATCAAAGGGGCAACTGAATGGGCCGCGATCGGGTGCTTGCGTCAGTGTCAGCAGGGGAGAAACCACTTTTTGACCCAATCGGTCACTCCAAGGCGATGCTCCCTCAAAGACCAGTTTACCGTTGAGTGCGGCTTGCACGGTTTCCCACAACATGTCTGCGGCTTTGGCAGTAAATAACACGGGAACTTTACCGATTGGGGGATTGACATTTTTTTTCGCCCAGTACATGCGTTTGAGGACGCTTTGAGCGATTTTGTGCGGATCGAGATGGCCGCGTTGGGTTTGTCCGTCCCCGACGCTCAAAAAATCATCGCCCCGAATCCACTCAACCGCGAGATAGCCGCTCAATGTGGTGTCGGTGTAGCTACAATTTAAACCCAGACTATTTACTAGTCGAGTAGTTTCGATATCACAATCCCATTGGCTATTACAGATGGCATCGGGGAATTCCGTTCGCACTAAATCGATCGCGATTTTACCCATCTCCACCAATTCTGCCATTGGGATGGTATCACCTAAATTGGGATAGATATTACGATCGGCTCCATTTAATTCGGGCGTTTCGATCTCGTTTAGTTGTGACAATTCGAGACTTTTGGCAACCAATATCTCTGGCGCGACTGCTCCATAAGCTACCGCCAATCCCGGTTTACCATCTTTCCACAATCGCAGCGCAATCCCTTCGCTTTGGGCTGTTTCCAACTGCTTGAGTCGATTTGCCTCAAAGAACACCGGACGGGACAAGGATTTGGCTTGATAGACTTCTGCTGCTTGGGCACCGGCTTTGGTAGCTAGATCTAAAAGTTGTTCGGCGATATCCATTAGGGAGTAGTGAATAGTGGATAGTTGATAGTGGATAGTTGATAGTGAGCTAATAAGTTGTGAGGACTAAGGTATCAGTATCGAAGTCACGAGATCTATCCTCTGCTACTATTCTCCCTGCTGTTTGGGCTATTGCCCAAACAGACACTTTGCCAACTTTGCCAACCCAAGAGCCGGCACTTTGCATTAACTATCGACGGCATCATATAAAAGCCAAAATCCGGCAAACTCCTCACTTTCGGGATCGGATTGGATCGCGATAAAGTGGACTCCATTTGCCTGCTGTTTGCTGGCTTCAAATCGGGCGGCTTCTTGTTGCGTCGCACCATCTAGACGGGCTAAAATCCAACTTTCACTAGCCCCCGTCTCTAATAATAATCTGGATTGGGGCGCGGGTTGATAGCGGACGGACACGATTTCCAAGCCAGACATCCAGGCGGCGATGGGTACAGCCCGCGCCGAATAGACGATCGATCCGGGAATCTGCATTTCTGGCGTTACTCCCACCAGATCGAGCGGGAAAGCTTCACCAAACCCGATCTGCCAATCTTGCATATCGGCAAACTGACTGGCGGCTAAACTGGCAAATGTCCACTTTTCACCAATGAGGGCTTCGGGGAGTGGTTTTGGCGGATCGGAAAACATCTGCACGGATGTTGTCGTTGTCGCTTGATAGTTGGGCTGAGTGGGATAAAAATGTGCGGACCTGTCGTCTAACCATTGCTGGATCGCGATCGATCTCCGACTCGCCGCAGCGGGAATCCCAATATCTTTACAAGCTTTGGTAATCATGTTGTTCATCTGTCGCCGAAAGAAGCGAATTCGCTGCGGCGATTGTCCTGCGATGAGAATTGCTGCTTGCAAGGCTTCTCCCAGCCACAGCGAGTTGACGCGATCGCTCGGACAATACTGAGCATAGCGGAATAGTTCGCTGGTTGATTGCTCGGTGGTCGATGGACTTTCACACACCAACAATTCCCAAACTTTTTTCTGTCGCTCATCAACTAGCGGACGTGAGTAAAAATCTATTTCCCAGATCGCTCCCATTACTTTATGTTGTGCTGCTTGCTTTGTGATTTTTACATTAGTCCCCAATTATCCGCGATCGCTGGACATTAGGATAGAGGGTAATGGGTAATGGGTAATGGGTAGTAGGTAATTGGTAAGAGGGTAGATTTTTAGAAAATGTCTGAAATCTTTTAAAACCAAGCGTTCGCGCGATCGAGGATTACCAAGGCAAAACCGCTATGATTATTTATTAAGAGTGAGATTTGTGCCGATTATGTAACCATTATTCACTTGTACTGAGCGGTACCGAAGTATTCCTCTTACCTCTTAACTCATTACCTCTTACCCATTACCCATTACCCTCTTCCCCATGCTACTTTCCAAAGGATTTGAAATTGAAGTCTACACGGGTACACCCCAAGGAGAGATTGTTGGTTTGTCCGATCGAATTGTGGCGGATTTGGAGGGGTTTATTATCGAGCCGGATAGTCGCAATGTCGAATATACAACCGCGCCGTTTACTTCCTACGAGCGGCTACTGTGTGCGCTAGTATTGCCGCGTCGTCAGCTCCGCTCTTATTTGAAGGGGCTGGGCGATTATACCTTGATTCCTGGGAGTACCTTGTCTTTGGGCGGTACTGATACTTTCTATCGTTCCGACCTCAATAATCCCTATCATACCTATATCGAGCAGACTTACGGTACCGATGTAGTGACGGCGAGTGTCCACATCAATATTGGGATTAGCGATCCAGAATTGCTGATGCGCGCCTGTCGGCTCGTGCGAGTGGAAGCTCCGCTCTATTTGGCTTTGAGTGCGGCATCTCCCTTCATCAATGCTGCACCGACTGGTTATCATTCCACCCGGTGGGGCTTGTTCCCCAAAACACCCGTACATGTGCCCCTATTTGAGAGCCACGCCCATCATATTCAATGGGTAAACGAACAGTTGGCGCAAAAGACGATGCAAAACGTCCGTCACCTGTGGTCGTCAGTGCGTCCTAATGGCGATCGTCGCCCCTACAATCTCAATCGGTTGGAATTGAGGATCTGTGACCTAATTATCGATCCGATCGCCCTGCTGGCGGTTACTAGCCTGATTGAGGCGAGATTGTGGCAACTGATTTCCGATCCCGATCTCGATCCGCTAGTCATGAGTAGTTTATCGCCCCAAGAATTGGTCGAACTCAGCGATGCCAATGAAATGTTAGTTGCCAAATCCAGTCTCGATGCGACCTTACGACATTGGCAAGATGGTCGCAGGGTTACGGCTCATGACTGGATTGAGGAACTTTATGGTGAGGTACATCAATTTGCCAAGCAACGGGGCTTCACCTGCTTCCTATCGCCAGTGAAGAAGATTTTGCGGGAGGGGAATACCGCGCAACAATGGCTGCGGGAATACGCGCAATCTGGTGACGCTCGATCTGTACTGATGGGGGCGATCGATCGGGTTGAGCAGCAGGAAATTGAACTAGATCGTTATCTGTGTCAAGCTATCGCTTAGATAATTAATGATTACCTCTTCCTCAAAGACAGAGGATTCGATCGATAGGTAATCTTATCTGATTTCCCAGCGTTGTGGTCAGATCGTTTTACCCGAGGCGTGGCCACCTGCAACGCCATCAATGGGGAGGCTTCATACCTGTTTCTCTCGGTAACTAGTAGCTCACATTGAAGTCGCATCCCCAAAAACCTCGAAATTTCGGCTCTTACCAATCGATTTGACGATCGAACACAAAATTTTGCAACTTAACAAATGTATTTGAAATTCCAATCGATCGACCGCGCCGCGCAAATATAAAGAAAATCTATATATTACGAAAAGTTGCAAACTTGTGACTAAATCGCCCTAATCCTGATGCGGTAGGTATTAAAGCTACCTTTTATCCAATATAGTAACTAAAATCCCACTGCCCCGACCAGCAATTTTAAATTTATGATCCAACTCGTTTTAGTCAATCCACAAATTCCTCCAAATACGGGTAATATTGCCCGCACTTGTGCGGCGACAGGTACCCAATTACACCTAATTGAGCCATTAGGCTTTGAAATTAGCGACCGCTATCTCAAACGCGCTGGATTGGACTACTGGCCTTATGTTAATCTCAAAATACATCCGTCGATCGACACATTTATCGAATTTCAGCGTCAACAGCCCGGACGTTGCATCGGATTTAGCGTTCGGGGTAAAACAGCCAGT
>JBBRVB010000351.1:0-4715 GCA_038247275.1 Chroococcales cyanobacterium | reverse complement strand
TTAAACCTATTTTTTTACGTGCGTCTGCAATGGCACGACCGAAGGTTGAATCTTGCATAAACTCGCTTTGGGCAACAATCAATAAACATATTATATCTGCCGATCAGCATATATGCTTTTGTCCCGTCTAGTCTGGATTACCTCCCAGAAAAGGGTCAAGAATCATCATGGTTAACCAAAAAACTGCTACCAACACCGAAATAGCTGACAAAAACTTGTTTCTTAGCTCTGGTTGCGGCGACGTGCAAAAGACAACGTTCGCTAGCGATCTGTTTTTCTCTCGCAGATGCTTCAGAAGCTCGATCGATTAGTCCTTTGAGTGGCATCGATCGATCGTCTAACCCTGGCAGAATCATGTATTCAAACTGCAATCCCTTGACCCTGTGCATCGTACTCAGGCGCAAACCTTCATCCGCTGGATTATCTGCTTGATGTCGATGAATGCGTTTGGTTGCAATCTTTAAACTTTTTAGTTCGCGTTCGTAAAGATCGAGAAGCTGATTGGTTCTGACTGCTAGACAAACAGACGCTAGACCCTGCTGGGCATCAATTGTCATCAATAGTTCCTGAAGATACTTAATCTCGTCTTCAAATCGATCGCAGCCTTTAATTACGGGGAATTCGCCGTGCATCAGAGAGCGATAGTCACGAGTAGAATCTAAACCCCCATCTAAATCGTCCGCAGTTACTCCCGTCAAAATGGCTGTAGCCCAAGCCCTAATTTCATCTGTGGTGCGATAGTTGAGTCGTAATTTTTTGGATCTGCCACGAATATCGATCCCACAACGGCTCAGAGTAGCAACCTTACCATAGATGCGTTGATGGGCATCGCCGACGATCAGTAAATCGTTGGGCTTACTTTCACCGACAATTGCGCGGAGTAGCGAGAATGCCGCATCGCTCAAATCTTGGGCTTCGTCTACAATGACCGATTGATAGGGTAAAGCTTCTACCCCTCGACTCAGCAAAATCTGCTTGGCATCATACATCGCCCCCTCTGGTTCTCGTTTGCCTTGCTCTTTGAGTAAATTGCGATATTCTTCAAATACGCACCAGATCGCTTGTCGCTGTTGACGACCCAACCTCGTCCCTCGTCCATTGCGTCTGGCGACTAGATAATCTTTCAATTGCTGACAGCCATTAGCCATGACGACATCTCGCCACTCTTCTTGATAAAAACTCAGTGGCAATTGTAGTTCCGTCGGCGCGATGATATAGGCTGTGTCCCAGATATCTTTGGTGGCATTCTCATCGTAGACAATCGTGGCATCAACGCCTTCGCTTTTGAGGAATTCTTCCACCCATGCATGGATATTGATTACTCTAATTCTTTGCATCACCTCTTTCGAGCAGATCGATCGCAAGTTCGCCTCAATATCGACGGCAAGATTCTTAGTGAAAGTAGTAAATAAAATCCGATCCTGGGGACGATTAAACCGATGCTCCGCCAGCCATTTAGCTCTGTGCATCGCCACGACGGTTTTACCCGTACCAGCACCGCCTAAAACGCGCACGGAGCCAGTCGCATCTTTTTCGACCAGATTTCGTTGGGAAGGATGGAGAAATACGCGCCATTTAGCTAGGGGAGCCGCCAGCATCTCTTCGAGTTGGGCATCGTCGGTAATCACGATAAAGCGACTGCGACTATCGACGTTATTGAGCGCGGCTTCAATATCTTCAGGATCGATCTCGGGTTGTTCTTTCTTCTCCAGTTGGTGGAATACTTCACGAATCGGGTAGCCAGCGGCTAACATAATCAGCGCGTCGCTGGCTTCCTTGGGTAAATGGGGCAGGATTTGGTCTACATCTTCATCGGTAACTACTTGGCGAATTGCGGGGAGGAGGATGCCAGGTACGCCCAATCGCATTAAATCTCGATCGATTACCCCGTCAAATTTACTGACGGGTTGAGTGGCATATTTTGGCAGTCGTTCGATGGTAGCAGCTACTGCCTCAACATCAATGATTTGCAGGGCACCTGAGACTTCATTGACGATACATTTCTTCCGCATCGCCCACTGATAGGCATCATCATGTTTATCTACCCACAGGAAGATATAGGTATTCCCCGTCTCTGGCTTGAGGATAATCGCGCGGTGGGCATCATCTACCCGTAGCGATTTCATCAGTTTATCTCGACTGTTATGAATGCTTTCATAGTTCAATCCCGCTCGATTGGGGGCTTGTTTGAAGCGGTTAATTAGCTCTGAAACTTTACCTTGGGCATTTTTGGGCAAGCAACTAAAGGCATCGAGAAATTCATCGGACATAGCTACCCGAATTGGATTGGCAAGAGTCATAATTTTTGGTGAATTTGGGTGAGAATTTCTGGATTAAGGTCGGTAACTGCGTAAGCAAGCCACCCAGATTGAATGAATGCTGCGCGATCTTCTGGAGTTAAGACAATGGCGATTTGGGCATCTACCCATGCTAATTCTGCCATTGCCATCACGATTTGACGTTCGCCCATTAGTTCGTAACCGATTTCGGGTAATAGCCAATTTTCCGCTGCCATCCGATCGATCGCGGGGATTAATTCCTCATCCACCATTAAGCTTTTAACTTCTGCCCATACTGAAGTTTCTGGACTCGATGCGGCGGAACTAAACTCGTTTACTAAGGGTGGTATGTTGCCAGCATTCACCATACTGCTACTGAGGAGATAAAAATGAGGTAAGAATTGATAGAGATTGGCTAATCTCAAGCTTTCTACCCAGCCAGGGCGAACCTTATCCTCATCTATATTTATTTCGCTATCATCGAAAACGATCGCGACTAAACTAGCGGTTCGATCGATTTGACGATGGCGTTCGATATCGACTCCCAGCCAAAGCTTTAACCCTGGCGAAATCTCGATCAGATTGCGGAAATAATTAGCATTCTCAGCCCACAATTCGATCGCTTGACTGCCCAGAAAATTGCTAACTGATTGTTGCCAAGTCCCTAAATTCAACTGCGGATTGACTTGGGCTGCCGTCCGCATCAATGCCCATTTTTCCCACTCAGTCGATCGAGGATGAGCTAGGTAAAACATCAACCAGTCAAAGCTAGTACCCGATTCTAGGGTTCTTAAATCGTCACATTGATATTTTCGATAAAACTCTAGTGGTTGGCTATTAAAACTAGGATTGAGATGAGTATTGAGTCCATCCAGATTGTTGGTGATTTTATCGGGTTTAATTTGAGATTCGACATCATCCCAAGTAATCGACCAACACCAGTATCGATCGCTCCGAATAATCGCTAATCTTTGCTGAAAATCTCGATCGAGCCTGTCGCGGTGATATTCCCAACCATCGGTGAAAATTGCGATTGGTTTAAGATTCTGACGACTGGAGGCGGGACGAAATACAAAATCTGTCCGCGAGGGATAATTTACCCCTTCGCTACTATCTAAAGAAACTTGCATTTCGATCGTCCAAGCTTCATCGCCGAGCTTGAGATAGTAACCCGCCTTACCATTGATAATATCTGATTTAAGTATCGGCGGTTCGCAATCTTTAGCGATCCCCCGATAGCGACGAATTGCTTCGATAAAGCGGCGTTCTAACTCACTTTCAAAGTTGCTGTTCACCCGAATTGCCGACAGTCCCGTGGTGTTTTCGGCTAACTGCGACCAGTGTTTGAGGATATTAGCTAATTCTTGAATTGCCGTCTTCCGACTGGTTTCATCGCGATCGAAGCTATTCCGGTAAGCAAATAGACAACGATAGCAGCCATCCTCACAGGGACAAACGCGAATATGTTCTAATGCTTGCTGAAATACACTTTGCAGTTCCTGGGGGTTGTTAATGAGTTGTTTGAGATAACCCGTTCCGCCTGGTACGCTGTCATACAGGTAGAGAAAAGATTTACGTTGACTGGAGTTCGGTTGTGGTTCTGAAGCGATCGTGACTTTGAGATGGTCGATTTGTCCGCGAAACTTGAGTTTTAAACCCAGTTGCAGGGCGGCAATAAACGAACTTTTGCCTTTAGTCGTCCAGAAGGTTTCATCGGGTAAAAGAAAGCGAATTGCTTCGGATTCAAACTCGCGATAGAGATACAGTACATTTTCAATTTTCGCTCGTTCGGGTTGACTGCGATATCTACAAGCGATGCCATGTTCTTTACTCTCATTCCGGTTGATTACCTTACCGCAGCCCGTACAAATTTTGAACCCCTTAGTGTTAAAGTTTTCGCCCCCAATGGTTACTCCACTACCGATTTGACTGCGTTCGCCTAGATTGACTTCACGAAAGCTGCTGCGAGAAATATATTCAAATCCAAACGGAAATTCTGGATCGCTGACTAGATAAGTCTGTTCGCGGTACTCTGGTTCAAAATCTACTAGGAGCGATCGCTGAAAAAAGGAAGCATTGCGTTCCTCACTATCATCCCCGAAGCGACTATCGCGATCGGATGTAGTTGCCATCACTTGGCGCAGTCTGATCATACTGCGGAGTTGTCCCGCATCCGACCACATCCCATCCCCACAACGCGGACAGGACTGAGCATGAAATTCTGGGCGATTGGGCGGTCGAGAACAGCTACAATTACGACACATTCGCCACCGTTCGATCTCGGAAAGCTGGAGATCGATTTGGTCGATTTTTACCTGTCGCCCCTCGGCATAGAAAGTACTATTGGGTACTAACTCCCGAATTGCCAATGAGCCAGGACGCTCGTAAGTGAGGGTGGATGTTTCATAACGCTTGCCATTACTATCTTCGGTAGTG